>NZ_JBEZKJ010000064.1:0-49024 GCF_040651675.1 Streptomyces sp. NPDC048415
GTTCAGCTGGACCGCGTCGTGACGGCCGCCGGCTTCGGCCTGACACGAAGGTCCGCCCCGGCGTGCGAGGCGCCGTGCCGCGGTCGCGCCCACGGTGCTGGCGCTCGGCACGGTCAGTCTGATCACCGACGTCTCGTCGGAGATGGTCACGGCCGTGCTGCCCCTGTACCTGGTGGCGGGCCTCGGCCTGTCCCCGCTGGGCTTCGGCCTCCTCGACGGGATCTACAACGGGTTCTCGGCGCTGGTACGGCTGGTCGGCGGCCACCTCGCCGACCGCGGCGGGGGCCGCCACAAGTGGGTGGCGGGCGCCGGGTACGCCCTCTCGGCGGTCTGCAAACCCCTCCTGCTGGTCGCCCACACCCTCACCCCCATCGGCCTGATCCTGGCCGCCGACCGCACCGGCAAGGGCCTGCGCACCGCCCCGCGCGACGCGCTGATCTCCCTGTCGAGCACGCCCACGTCACGCGGCCGCGCCTTCGGCGTCCACCGCGCGATGGACACAGCGGGCGCCCTCCTCGGCCCCCTCGTGGCCTTCCTCCTCCTGCGAGCCACGGTCGACGGCTACGACGCGGTGTTCATGGTGAGCTTCTGCGTGGCGGCGGTGGGGGTGCTGGTGCTGGTGCTGTTTGTGCCGGGGGGCGGCCGGGGGGCGGGCACGAAGCGCGCGGTCGGGGCGCCCGCGGGCGACGACGCGGAGGCCGCCACGGCCCACGCGGCCGTGGCCCCCGCAGGAGACGCGAAGCCCGCTACGGCCCACGCGGTCGGGGCCTCCGCAGGAGACGCGAAGGCCGCCACGGCCGACGCTGCCGACGCCCCCGCAGGAGACGCGAAGCCCGCCACGGCCCACGCGGCCGGGGCCCCCACAGACGACGCGAAGCCCGCCACGGGCGGAGTCCCATCGTCTTCCGGGGACGCCGGCGCCCGCCCTACCCTCCGCGCCGCCCTCGCTCTCCTGCACCGCCCCGACCTCCGTCGCCTCACCCTCTGCGCCCTGCTCCTCGGCCTCGCCACGGTCAGCGACTCGTTCGTCTACCTCCTGCTCCAGCGGCGCCTCGGCGTACCGGACCGCTGGTTCCCGCTGCTGCCGCTCGGTACGGCCGCCGCGTTCCTGCTCCTGGCCGTCCCCCTCGGGCGGCTCGCGGACCGGATCGGACGCTGGCGCATCTTCCTCGCGGGCCACGGGGCCCTGCTCCTCGCGTACGGGCTGCTGCTGACCTCCTGGCACGGGACGGCACTGCCGTACGCCGTCCTGGTCCTGCACGGCAGTTTCTACGCGGCGACCGACGGCGTGCTGATGGCCGCGGCGTCGGACAGCGTGCCCGAGGAGCTGCGCTCGTCCGGTCTCGCGCTCGTCCAGACGGGTCAGTCGCTCGCCCGGTTCGTCTGCTCGCTCGGTTTCGGCGCGGCCTGGACGGCGTGGGGCGACCGTACGGCGCTCACCGCGTCGGCCGTGGCGCTCGCCGGCTGCGCGCTGTTCTCGCTCAGTCTCCGCCCGACCCCTCGAGAAGGCCTCGCATGACCCTGCGGACCCGCGTCCTGGTACTGATCTGCGCCCTCGTCGTCCTGGCGGGCATCGCAACGGCCGCCGTCCTGCACGCCTCGGCCCGCGCCGACCGCCGTGACCGGGCCCAGCCGGGCGGCCCTTCCGTGACGTCGGGCCGGGTCACCCTGGCCGACGAGGGCCGCATGATCTTCCGCAACATGGCATGGGGCCCGCACCGCGACGAGCTGACCACGGTCCCGGCGTCCGACCCGTCGGGCCCGCGTACGGCGTCCAAGGTCAAGTGCCTGCGCTTCTATGCGGCTTCGGGCACCGGAGTGTGCCTCCAGGCGGTGCACGGGGCGGTCCAGGACACGTACCGGGCGGTCATCCTCGACACGCACCTGCACGAACGGGCCCGCTACGACGTTCCCGGCATCCCGTCCCGCGCCCGCGTCTCCCCCAGCGGCCGCTACGCCGCCTGGACGGCGTTCGTGGGCGGCGACTCGTACGCCGGTACGAACTTCTCGACCCGCGCGGCGATCGTGGACACCCGAACGGGGAGACTGACCCCGTCCCTGGAGGCGTACCGCGTGATGAAGGACGGCAGGACGTACCACGCGGCGGACCTGAACTTCTGGGGCGTCACCTTCGCGAGCGACGACCGCACCTTCTACGCGACGATGGCGACGAAGGGCACGACCTACCTGGTCCGCGGCGATCTGCGCACCCGCACGGTCACCACCCTCCGCACGAACGTCGAATGCCCCTCCCTCTCCCCCGACGGCAGCCGCATCGCCTTCAAGAAGCGCGTCAAGGGCCTCCCCAAGGACGCCCCCTGGCACCTGTACGTCCTCGACCTGCGCACGATGCGCGAAACCCCGCTCGCGGAAGGGCGCAGCGTCGACGACCAGGCGGTCTGGCGCGACGACCACACCCTGGTCTACGCCCTCCCCGGCGACTACGGAGCCGACCTCTACACCCTCCCGTCCGACGGCACGGGAAAGCCGCGGCGCATCAGCACCGCGGCTGTCTCTCCCGCCTACGTCGGTTAGAGCACCGGCAGGTTCTTCCGCAGCTCGAAGGCGGTGACCTCGCTGCGGTACTCCTCCCACTCCGACTTCTTGTTGCGCAGGAAGAAGTCGAAGACGTGCTCGCCCAGGGTCTCGGCGACGAGTTCGCTGCGCTGCATGAGGGCCAGGGCCTCGCCCAGGTTCTGGGGGAGGGGCTCGATGCCCATGGCGCGGCGTTCGGCGTCGGAGAGGGCCCAGACGTCGTCGTCTGCGCCGGGCGGGAGCTCGTAACCCTCTTCGATGCCCTTCAGGCCGGCGGCGAGGAGAAGGGCGTAGGCCAGGTACGGGTTCGCGCCCGAGTCGATGGAGCGGACCTCGACGCGCGCCGAGCCGGTCTTGCCGGGCTTGTACATCGGGACGCGGACCAGGGCGGAGCGGTTGTTGTGGCCCCAGCAGATGTAGGAGGGGGCCTCGCCGCCGGCGCCCGCCGTGCGCTCCGAGCCGCCCCAGATGCGCTTGTAGGAGTTGACCCACTGGTTGGTGACGGCCGAGATCTCCGCCGCGTGCTTCAGCAGGCCCGCGATGAAGGAGCGGCCGACCTTGGAGAGCTGGTACTCCGAGCCGGACTCGTAGAAGGCGTTGCGGTCGCCCTCGAAGAGCGAGAGGTGGGTGTGCATGCCCGAGCCCGGGTGCTCGGAGAACGGCTTCGGCATGAAGGTCGCCTGGACGCCCTGCTCCAGCGCCACCTGCTTCATGACCAGGCGGAACGTCATGATGTTGTCCGCCGTGGAGAGGGCGTCGGCGTAGCGCAGGTCGATCTCCTGCTGGCCGGGGGCGCCCTCGTGGTGGGAGAACTCGACCGAGATGCCCATCGACTCCAGCATGGTGATCGCCTGGCGGCGGAAGTCCATGCCGACGTTCTGCGGGGTGTGGTCGAAGTAGCCGGAGTTGTCGGCGGGGGTGGGACGCGTGCCGTCCAGCGGGCGGTCCTTCAGCAGGAAGAACTCGATCTCGGGGTGGGTGTAGAAGGTGAAGCCCAGGTCGGAGGTCCTCGTGAGGGTGCGCTTGAGGACATAGCGCGGGTCCGCGAAGGACGGGGAGCCGTCCGGCATCAGGATGTCGCAGAACATCCGGGCGGTGCCGGGGGCCTCCGCGCGCCAGGGAAGGACCTGGAACGTCGACGGATCCGGCTTGGCGATCATGTCGGACTCGTACACGCGGGCGAAGCCCTCGATGGCCGAGCCGTCGAAGCCGATGCCCTCGTCGAAGGCCTGTTCCAGTTCGGCCGGGGCCACGGCCACCGACTTGAGGAAGCCGAGCACGTCCGTGAACCACAGGCGTACGAACCGGATGTCCCGCTCCTCCAGTGTCCGGAGCACGAACTCCTGCTGCTTGTCCATCTTCCGCTTCCACCCATCCTTGCTGGTCAGGCCGCCTGCTCCCACGCCTCGGGGACGATCGGGGCACCTGAGCATCCCACCACAACACCATTTCGTGCGCGTTGCGGACCTTGATCCGCCGAGCGACCTCGGCCTGAACGCCTCGCGTACGGCAGGTGTCCTGCTCTGGAGCCCATCTTGCCTGCTCGGCCGCCCATGTGTAATGGCCGGGTTTTCCTGTGCCCCGCCCGTATACCCCGCCCCCGTTCCCACTACCATCAGCGGACCCGACCGTCCCATCCCCATAAGGACACGCCATGGGTTCCGCCAAGAACACCAGCAACGCCTCGCGCAAGGCGCGCATAGAGGAGATGCGCCGCGCCGAGCAGTCCCGCGAGCGTCGCAACCGGATACTCACGATCGCCGCGAGCGTGGTCGTCGTCGCAGGTCTCGTCGTCGGCGGCGTCGTCCTCGTGAAGGCGCAGTCCGACAAGAAGGACACCGCGAGCGACTCGAAGTCGTCGTCGGGGCACTTCGTCACGGGCACGGACGGCGTGAAGACCTGGAAGGGCACGCTGTCGCGCAACCACGTCACCAAGACCGTGACGTACCCGATGGAGCCCCCGGTCGGCGGTGACCACAACCAGGTGTGGATGAACTGCAACGGCGACGTCTACACCAAGGCGCTCAACAACATGAACGCCGTGCACTCCCTGGAGCACGGCGCGGTCTGGGTGACGTACAACAGCAAGGCCTCCGACGCCGATGTGAAGGCTCTCGCGGCGAAGGTCAAGAAGACCCCGTACACGCTGATGAGCCCCGTCGAGGACCAGAAGGACCCGATCATGCTCAGCGCCTGGGGCAAGCAGCGCACGGTGACGAGCGCGACCGACCCGAACGTCGACAAGTTCTTCGCGGCGTACGTCCAGGGCAAGCAGACGCCCGAGCCGGGCGCCGCGTGCACCAACGGTCTGTCCCAGTGAGGCACGTCGGCTGGATCGCGGGGGCCGCGGCGGCCGCGCTCGTCGCGGCCGGGGCGATCACGTACGCGGTCGCGGACGGCGACGGCTCCGGGACGAAGGCGCCGGCCGCCGACTCCGCGGACGCGGGCTTCGCGCGCGACATGGCGGTCCACCACCAGCAGGCCGTCGAGATGTCGTACATCGTGCGCGACCGCACCAAGGACGTGGACGTACGGCGGCTCGCGTACGACATCGCGCAGACGCAGGCCAACCAGCGCGGCATGCTGCTGGGCTGGCTCGACCTCTGGGAGCTGCCGAAGGTCTCCTCGGACGCGCCGATGACCTGGATGGGCATGGGTGACATGGCCTCCGCCGAGGACGGCTCGCTGATGCCCGGCATGGCGACCAACACCGAGATGAAGAAGCTGAACACGCTGAGCGGCAAGCAGGCCGAGGTCTTCTATCTGCAGTTGATGACCGACCACCACAAGGGCGGCATTCACATGGCCGAGGGCTGCGTGGAGAAGTGCGAGGTCGGCGTGGAGAAGAAGCTCGCGCAGGGCATGGTCGACGCCCAGCAGTCGGAGATCAAGCTGATGGCCGACATGCTCGAGGAGCGGGGCGCGAAGGTGCGCCACTAGCTCAGGACGGGGGGACGGGTCCCCCCGCCCGATCGTCAACTCCGCCAGTCCGTCCCGCACTTCAGCGTGGCATCGGTCGGCACCAGGCGTTCCACGGAACCCGGGCGGCCGTCGGTGACGGCGAGTTGGGCCTGGTCCAGGTAGCCGATGAAGAGCTGTGTATGGGCGGGCATGGCGTCGGGGTCGTAGACGAAGACCACGGTGTCGTCGTCCCGCCTCTCCCGCTGCACGACTTGTTCGACCCCGACCCCTGTCCCGTGCTTGTCCACCGAGGTGTGGTCGTCCGGCCCCTTGCAGAAGACTCCGCTCTTCACGAGGACGGGGAACCCGGCGTCGCGCAGGGCCTTCTCCAGCCCCGCGGGATCCTTGAAGTACTGCTCCTTGGTCCAGGTCACCGCGACCGTGCCGTCCGGCCGTTTGGCGACGGTGAACGCGACGGGCTCGGCACTCCCGCCCGCCGGCGGCGCCGTCGACTGGTGGCCGTATCCCGGCACGCCGAGCGCGAGGCCCGCGGCCGCCGCGGCGCCCACGGCCGCCACGGCGACTCGCCTGCGCCGCCGTCGGACCGCGCTGCCCTCGGCCACGATCCGCTCGACGGGCACCGGCATGGTGACGTCGTCGAGGGATCCCCTCAGAGCGTCCAGTACGTCCCTGTCGTCGTCGATTCCGTTCATGATCCTGCCTCCGGTCGGTCGAGGGTGACGAGGTGGCCGCGCAGTGTCCCGACGGCGCGCGCGAGATGAGCGGTGACGGTTCCCGGGGCGATCCCGAGCGTCTTCGCGGTGGAGGCGGTGTCGAGGTCGAGGAAGACCCGCAGGGCGATCACTTCCCGCTGACGCAGGGGCAGTTGACGCAGGACGGCCAACAGCGCGGGGTCGAGATCCGACGCGGCGGCCTCGGCGTCCTGACGGTCGTGGTCGCCGAGCGCGACCTCGTACCGGCGCCGACGCCACCACGAGATACGGGTGTTGAGCGCCGTACGGACGATCCACGCGCGCGGGGCGGGATGCCGCCGCACCCGGGGCCAGGCCGCCCAGGCCCGGGCGAACGCCTCGGCGACGAGATCCTCGGCCAGCTGCCGGTCGGCCACCGCGGCGAGGACCGCCCGCAGGCAGACGTCCCGGCCACCGCGGTAGAACTCTTCGAACTCCAGCTGCTTCACACCCCCAATACGCCACGGGGTCTCGATGCGCTTACAGAAGACGGGGCCCTCTTTACAGAGTCCGATCCGGAGGAGAGGGAAAACCCTCGATTGTAGGCAAGGGTGCCGTCCAAACCACCCCAAATGACCGCCAATCGCGGCCACTTGGCGTTTCCTTGGCCTTTTCATTCCCCTGGCATGAACGAGTCATCGAAAGAGTGGCCCCCATCGTGTGATCCATTCCCCGTGCCCTGGTACGGCGCGGAGACCTACGCGGTTCACCGAACGACCACTACATGCGACGAACCGCATCGCAGGGGGTTCTATGAGATCCAATCGCGCCACAGCGCGCGCCGGGGTGAGCATGGCAGCGACACTGCCGCTGCTTGCCGGCGCGCTGGCGCTCGGCATACCCGCGGCCCATGCCGCGGACGGCCCGAGCCGGGACACCCTCGTGGGCACCAAGCCCGCGTGGGCCACGGCCAAGGCGGACAAGGGAGCGACGTCCGACAGCTCCCAGGTCTCGGCCCGGGTCTACTTCGCCGGCCGGGACGCCACCGGTCTGGCCGCGTACGCCAAGGCCGTGTCCGACCCGGACTCGGCCTCGTACGGCAAGTACCTGAGCGCCAAGCAGACGCAGAATCGCTTCGGCGCCACGAAGGCCCAGGTCGCGGCGGTGACCTCGTGGCTGAAGTCGGCGGGCCTGAAGGTCACCGGCAGCACGCAGCACTACGTCTCCGTCACCGGTGACGTGGCCGCCGCCGAGAAGGCGTTCGGCACCCAGCTGCACAACTACGTCAAGGGCAACAAGACGTACCGGGCGCCGGCGAAGACGGCCTCCGCGCCGGCCGCCCTGAACGGCGCCGTCCTGACCGTCACCGGTCTGGACAACGCCCCGCACAAGGCGACGCACGCCGAGCAACTGCCGCCTCCGGACGCGGTGTTCAAGAACTCCGGGCCGTTCTCCTCGTACTACGGCTCTGACATCGCGAGCACCCTGCCGGACGCGTACGGCTCGAAGATCCCGTACGCGGTCAAGGGGTACACCGGCAAGCAGCTGCGCGCCGCGTACGGCGCGGGCACGCGCACCGGCAAGAACGTACGGGTCGCCATCACCGACGCGTACGCCTCGCCGACCATCGCCTACGACGCCGCCACCTACGCGGCGAAGCACGGTGACGCGGCCTACGGCAGCAGCCAGCTGCGTCAGGTGCTGCCGAAGAACTACACGAAGACCACCGAGTGCGGGGCCGCCGGCTGGTACGGCGAGGAGACCCTCGACGTCGAGGCCGTGCACGCGGTCGCGCCGGACGCGAGCATCACCTACGTGGGTGCCGCCTCCTGCTACGACGACGATCTGCTCGACTCGCTGAACAAGATCGTCGACGGGCACCTGGCCGACATCGTCTCCAACTCGTGGGGCGACATCGAGGCCAACCAGACGCCCGACCTCGCGGCCGCCTACGACCAGGTCTTCCAGTTCGGCGCGGTCGAGGGCATCGGCTTCTACTTCTCCTCCGGCGACAACGGCGACGAGGTCGCCAACACCGGTACGAAGCAGGTCGACACCCCGGCCAACTCGGCGTGGGTGACGGCGGTCGGCGGTACCTCCCTCGCTGTCGGCAAGGGCGACAAGTACCTGTGGGAGACCGGCTGGGGCACCGAGAAGGCGCTGCTGTCGAGCGACGGCAAGAGCTGGACCAACTTCCCCGGAGCGTTCACCTCGGGTGCGGGCGGTGGCACCAGCAAGACCGTGGCGGAGCCCTTCTACCAGAAGGGTGTCGTTCCGGACACGCTGGCCAAGGCGAACAACGCCGCAGGTAACCGGGTCGTCCCGGACATCTCGGCGATCGCCGACCCCAACACCGGTTTCAAGGTCGGGCAGACGCAGACCTTCCCGGACGGGACGGAGCAGTACAGCGAGTACCGGATCGGCGGCACCTCGCTGGCCGCGCCGGTGATCGCGGCCGTCCAGGCGCTCGCGCAGGAGGCGCGCGGCGGTAAGGCGATCGGTTTCGCCAACCCGTCGATCTACGCCAAGTACGGCTCGAAGGCGTACCACGACGTCACGGACAACCCCACGGGGTCCGGGCTCGCCGTGGCCCGTATCGACTTCGCGAACGGCTTCGACGCGGCTGACGGTGTCACCACCTCCGTCCGCAGCCTCGGCAAGGACAGCTCCCTGCAGGCCGTGAAGGGCTACGACGACGTCACCGGCGTGGGCTCGCCCGCGGCGGGTTACGTCGAGTCGTACAGCCGCCACTGACGGATCATCTCGGTGGGTACGCCCGCTCTCCCTGTTGGCTGGGGGGGCGGGCGTACGTGCGTCCGGGCGCTTTCTAGCCCGTCGTGGGGGTCCCCCCGCTCGAGCGAAGCCGAGAGTGGGGGAGGGTAGGGGCGCAGGGGGCGAGAAAACCCCCGGCGTCAGGCGTGTTCGCGCCAGCGGTTGGTGATGGGGAGGCGGCGGTCCTTGCCGAAGCCCTTCGCGGAGATCTTGGTGCCCGGCGGGTACTGGCGCCGCTTGTACTCGGCGGTGTCGACCATGCGGAGCGTCTTCACGACCAGCTCCCGGTCGAACCCGGCCGCGACGATGGAGTCGGCCCCCTCGTCCCGGTCGACGTACCGCTCGAGAATCGCGTCCAGGACGGGATAGTCCGGGAGGGAATCCGTGTCGACCTGGTCCGGCCGCAACTCCGCGCTCGGCGGCTTGCTGATCGAGTTCTCGGGAATCGGCGGCACCTGCCCCCGCTCCGCCGCCGCCCGGTTGCGCCACCGCGCCAGCCGGAAGATGGACGACTTGTACACGTCCTTGATCGGCCCGTACGCGCCCACCGAGTCGCCGTACAGCGTCGAGTACCCCACGGCCAGCTCCGACTTGTTGCCGGGCGCGAGCACGATGTGCCCCTCCTGGTTGGAGATGGCCATCAGCGTCGTACCCCGCAGCCGGGACTGGAGGTTCTCCTCGGCCAGCCCCGTCAGCCCCAGCGACGACATATACGCGTCGAACATCGGCTCGATCGGCACGGTCCGGAAGTTCAGCCCGGTCCGCCGCGCCAACTCCGCCGCGTCGCCCCGGGAATGCTCGGAGGAGTACTTCGACGGCATCGAGACGCCATACACGTTCTGCGCGCCGAGCGCGTCGCACGCGATGGCGGCCACCAGGGCCGAGTCGATCCCGCCCGACAGTCCGATCAGCACGGACCGGAAACCGTTCTTCGCCGCGTACGCCCGCAGTCCGACGACCAGCGCCGAGTACACCTCTTCGTCGTCGTCGAGCCGCTCGGCGTACCCCCCGGCGAGCTCCGCCTCGTACCCGGCGAGGGGCTCCTCGGAGATGACCAGCCGCTCGATGCGCAGCCCGTCGTCGACGACACCTGTCACCGGCTCGGCGGCCCCGGCCGGAAGATCCAGGTCCAGTACGACGCATCCCTCCGCGAACTGCGGCGCCCGCGCGACCACTTCACCGTTGTGGTCCACGACGATCGAGTCCCCGTCGAAGACCAGCTCGTCCTGCCCGCCGATCATGGCGAGGTAGGCGGTGGTGCAGCCCGCCTCCTGAGCTCGCTTGCGGACCAGTTCGAGCCGGGTGTCGTCCTTGTTGCGCTCGTACGGGGAGGCGTTGACGGAGATCAGCAGCCCGGCCCCGGCGGAGCGCGCGGCCGGTACCCGCCCGCCGTCCTGCCAGAGGTCCTCGCAGATGGCGAGGGCGACATCGACGCCGTGCACCCGCAGGACCGGCATGGTGTCGCCGGGCACGAAGTAGCGGAACTCGTCGAACACGCCGTAGTTGGGGAGGTGGTGCTTGGCGAAGCTCAGCGCCACCCGGCCGCCGTGCAGTACGGCGGCGGCGTTCTGCGGGGAGCCGGCCGGCTGACCGTACTTCGGCTGCGCGGTCTCGGACCGGTCGAGATACCCGACGATCACCGGCAGCTCCCCGAAACCCTCGTCGGCGAGCCGGGCGGCCAGCGAGCGGAGCGCCGCGCGGGAGGCCTCGACGAAGGACGGCCGCAGGGCGAGGTCCTCGACGGGATACCCGGTCAGCACCATCTCGGGGAACGCCACCAGATGCGCTCCCTGCTCGGCGGAGTGCCGGGTCCAACGGACGATCGCCTCGGCGTTGCCGGCGAGATCGCCGACGGTCGAGTCGATCTGATTCAGGGCGAGGCGTAGTTGAGGCACGGGCCCAGTGTAATCGTCAGAGCGACACAATGGGCTGTGGCCCAGCCCACGTACGGCCGCCCCGACGCGGCGCTGAGCACCAGCCGAGCTTCGCCCCCGCCACCCATGCCGGTCCCGTACCTGGGGGCTCCGGTATCGCGCTTCGCGCTCGTCCTCAAACTCCCCCACTCTCGGCTTCGCTCGAGCGGGGGGACCCCCACGACGGGCCGAAACCAACCCCCGCCCGGGGGAAGGGGGTAGGGGCGGCGGGGGCGAGAAACCTCGGCGGCCCCCGGCGTCATCAGTGGCGCACGTGCTCCGCGTGCGGAGGAACGTGCGTGGCGACGAGCCGGCCCGACGCCCCCGCGAGGGCGCCCGCACGGCGGCGGTCGACCGCGTATGCGACTGCGGCCACACCGAGGCCGAGGACGGCGAGCGCAGCCCCGGCAACCGCCGGCGACGTCGCCCCGAAGCCGGCCGCCAGGGCGAGCCCCCCGATCCATGCCCCACCCGCGTTCGCGAGGTTGAACGCCGCCTGATTGGCGGACGACGCGAGCGACGGTGCGGCGGAGGCCTTCTCCATGACCATCAGCTGCAGCGGAGACCCGGTGATGAACGCGGCCACGCCGAGGAGCGTGACCGCGACGGCCGCGCCCCACTGGGCGGTCATGAGCACGGGGAAGAGCGCCAGCACCACGACCAGGGACACCAGCCCGCCGAAGAGCGTCCCGCGCAGGGAGTGGTCGGCGAGCCGGCCCCCCACCAGGTTGCCCGCCGTGGCGCCGACCCCGAAGAGGGCCAGCAGCAAGGTCACGCTGCCATCGGCGTACCCGGCGGAGTCCGTGAGCATCGGCGTGATGTAGCTGTACGCGGAGAAGAGTGCCCCGAAGCCCGCCACCGTTGTCCCAAGGGCCAGCCAGACGGGAAGGGAGCGAAGGGCGGCGAGCTCGCCGCGCAGTCCGCCGGCGGGGGCGTGCGCGCCATCACGCGGGATCAGGAGCGCGAGCGAGGCGATGGCGGCCACGCCGATCGCGCTCACGCCGAGGAACGTGGCACGCCAGCCGAGGTGCTGCCCCATGAGCGTGGCGACCGGCACACCCGCGATGTTCGCGACCGTGAGGCCGAGGAACATCAGGGAGACGGAGCGGGCCTTGCGTTCGGGCGTGACCAGGCCGGTGGCGACGACGGCGCCCACGCCGAAGAAGGCGCCGTGCGGCAGGCCGCTGAGGAAGCGGGCGGCCAGCAACCAGTGGTAGTCGGGGGCGAATGCGGACAGCGCGTTGCCCGCCACGAAGAGACCCATCAGGGCGATCAGGACCTTGCGGCGGGACATCCGGGCGGTGGCCGCGGCGAGCAGCGGGGCGCCGATGACGACGCCGAGCGCGTACGCGGAGACCAGGTGTCCGGCGGCGGGGATGGAGATGTGCAGGTCCTTCGCGACATCGGGCAGCAGGCCCATCATCACGAACTCGGTGGTACCGATGCCGAAGGCGCCCACGGCGAGGGCGAGCAGGGCCAGGGGCATGAGGGGCCTTTCAAAGGGAGCGGTGTTCGTACATCTTAAGTTCAAGTACGGAACAAAGCCTCCCAGGCCCAGTATTCCAGCAGGTTAAGAAACAGTTGCGGCGAGCCGGACGCTGGCTGCGATCGGGAGGTGATCACTGCCGGTCTCGGGCAGGGTCCACGAGGTCACCGGCTCGATGCCCTTGACCATGATCTGGTCGATCCGGGCCATCGGGAACGACGCGGGCCAGCTGAACCCGAAGCCGCTGCCCGCCGCGCCCTGCGTGGAGCGCATCTGCGCGGTGACGGCGTTGAGCGCGCGGTCGTTCATCGTGCCGTTGAGGTCGCCGAGCAGCACGACCCTCTTCAGGGACTCGTCGGCGATCGCCTCGCCCAGCGCGTCGGCGCTCTTGTCGCGCTGCCGTGCGGTGAACCCGGCCTCCAGCTTCACCCGCACCGAGGGCAGGTGGGCGACGTACACGGCGACCTGCCCGGCGGGCGCGGTCACCGTCGCCCGCATCGCGCGCGTCCAGCCCAGCTTGATGTCCACGGGCCGGGCGTCGCTCAGCGGATACTTGCTCCACAGTCCGACGGTGCCCTGCACCGAGTGGTACCTGTACGTCGAGGCGAGCGCCTGCTCGTACACCGGAACCGCCGAGGCCGTCAGCTCCTCCAGGGCCAGTACGTCGGCGCCGGAGGCGGCCACGTCGCGGGCGGTGCCGGACGGGTCCGGGTTGTCGGCGTTGACGTTGTGCGTGGCGACGGTGAGGTCGCCGCCGCCGCCGGTCTTGTCGGTGAGCAGCCCGCCGAAGAGGTTCAGCCAGACGATCGTGGGCAGCAGCACGGCGATCAGGGCGGTCGCGGACTTCCGTACGAAGGCCAGGGCCAGCAGGACCGGGACGAACACGCCGAGCCACGGCAGGAAGGTCTCGGTGAGGCTGCCGAGGTTGCCGATCCGGTTGGGGATCCGCGCGTGCAGCAGCATCACCAGGGCGAGCATCACCGCGAACGCGCCGAGGATCAGCCCGCGGCGCCAGATGCCTCGGTCGCCGCGCCAGCTGTCGAGCAGGCGCCGAAGCCGGGACCCTCTGCGGTCGGGCCCCTGGCCGCCGCTGCCCGTCTCCATCATATACGCCTGCGCCATACCGTCGCCTCACAACCTGCCGTGCGCACCGTCTGTCCCTCGGCTACGACCCTAGGGGATGATCGGTGTCGTTCCTGCCGCCCCATGACGGCCGTACGGGCAAGAGGACGCACAACTTCCTGTTCGGAGTTCCGAATAGCGGTGTCCCATGCGGCCTCTGTGACGAAACGCGCACATTCGCGCCGCCCGGACGGTATGTGAACTACGGCTTGGGCGGCTGCAATCCCTGCAGCAGCGTGTCGACTATCCGCGTCGCGAGGTCCTCGTCGAGTTCGGCGTCGGGGCGCATGACGGAGCGTACGAGCATGGGGCCGACGAAGATGTCGTTGAGCAACTCGATGTCGACATCCTCGCGGAGCTCACCGTTCAGCTGCCCACGGCGCAGGACTTCGTGCCCCATCCGGCGCCGGGGGTCTATCACGGTCGCGTGGTACGCGGCCCAGATCTTGGGGCTGCTCTTCATCTGGGCGTAGACGTTGTGCAGGATGGCCGACGAGCGGGTGACCAGGCCGCGTTGGCGCAGCGACTCCAGGAGGACGACGAGGTCGTCGCGCATCGAGGTGCCGGGGAGTTCCGGGTCGGCGGGCTCGGCGGCGCGCAGGACGTCGACGAAGAGTTCCTCCTTGCCGCTCCAGCGGCGGTAGATGGTCGCCTTGCCGACGCCGGCGGTGCGGGCGACCCGCTCGATGGAGACCTCCGTGAGGGGTACGCCGTCTTCCAGGAGTTTCATCACGCCCTCGATGATCGAGCGCTCCACGGCCTCGCTTCGGGGGCGTCCCCTGACGGGGCCCTCGTGCCTGACCCGGCGGTGCGCGAGGCTCACGTGTCCACTCCGTTCCTTGGTTGCGCTGGGTGATTCTCCCTGGTGTACGGCGATGGCGGGCACCCGATGCCGGGTGCCCACGGTCCCGTAACGCCCCGTCAGTGGTCCGCCGACACCAACTCCGCTTCCTCCTTGCCCCGGTGCTCCTCGGGCGTCCGGCCCGGCAGGAACAGGGCCACGATCACCGCGCCGATGACCGCGACGCCCGCGCCGCACAGGGCGGTGACGTGCATGGCGTGCAGGAAGGCGTCATTGGCGGGGGCGACGAGGGCCTTGCCCTGGGGGCCGAGCTTGGCGGCGACGCCGAGGGTGGCCTCGATGGACTCGCCGGCGGTGTGCCGCAGGCCGGCCGGGACGAGGTCG
Organism: Streptomyces sp. NPDC048415; assembly: GCF_040651675.1. Lineage (NCBI taxonomy): Bacteria > Bacillati > Actinomycetota > Actinomycetes > Kitasatosporales > Streptomycetaceae > Streptomyces > Streptomyces sp. NPDC048415. Next base: position 14,608 of record NZ_JBEZKJ010000064.1, read on the forward strand.
AGCTTGCCCTCGATGCCGTTGCGGTAGGCCGTGGAGAGGACGGAGCCGAGGACGGCGATGCCGAGGGCGCCGCCGACCTGGCGGAAGGTGTTGCTGAGCGCGGACGCGGAGCCGGCCTTCTCGCGCGGCAGGGCCTGCATTATCACGACACTGGTCGGGGTCATGATGTGCGCCATGCCGGTGCCCATGAGGAAGAAGATGACCTCGAGGAGCCAGATCGGTGTGTCCGACCCCAGCGTGGCGAACGCGGCCAGCATCGCGGCGATGATCAGCAGCCCCGCCGTGCAGGTGGCCCTGTTGCCGAAGCGGTCGACGACGAGCCGGGCGCGCGGCGCGAAGATGATCTGCGCGGCGGCGAGCGGCAGCATCAACAGGCCGGTCTGCAGCGGCGAGTAACCCCGCACGCTCTGGGTGTAGAAGACGGAGAAGAAGGTCACGCCCATCAGCGCGAAGAAGACCAGCGCGATGGCGGAGATCGCGGCCGAGAAGACCTTGTTCTTGAAGTACGTGACGTCGATGGACGGGTGGTCGCTGCGCTTCTCGAACACGACGAAGCCGACGAGTACGGCGAGTCCGGCGCCGATGGTCGCCAGTACCTGCGGGTCGGTGAAGTCGGCGAGCTGGCCGCCCTTGATGATGCCGTAGACGAGCAGGACGAGCCCGATGACGGAAAGGACGACGCCGACCGGGTCGAGGCGGCCGGGGTTCGGGTCGCGGGAGTCGGGGACCAGCCAGAACATCAGGACGAGCGCGAGCAGCACGATCGGCACGTTGATCAGGAAGACCGAGCCCCACCAGAAGTGGTCGAGCAGGACACCGCCGGTGATCGGGCCGATCGCGATGGCGAGGCCGACGCCGCCGGCCCAGATGCCGATGGCCTTGGGCTGCTCGTCGCGCTCGAAGACGTTCATCAGGACGGCGAGCGTGGCGGGCATCACGAAGGCGGCGCCGAAGCCCATCAGCGCGCGGAAGACGATGAGCTGGACCGGCGAGCCGGACTCGGCGGCCAGCGCGGACCCGATGCCGAACACGGCGAGACCGGCGAGCAGCACCTTCTTGCGGCCGAGCCGGTCGCCGAGGAGGCCCGCGGTGAAGAGCAGTCCGGCGAAGACGAGCGTGTAGGCGTTGATGGCCCACTCCAGCTCGCCCTGGGTGGCGCCGAGTCCGGTCGGCGCGGGGGTCGAGATCGTCTTGATCGCGACGTTCAGGATGGAGTTGTCGAGCACCACGATCAGCAGGCTGAGCATGAGCACGCCGAGGATCGCCCAGCGGCGCCGGTGCACCGCCTCGGGCACGCCTCGGTCGACAGGAGGAGCGGAAGTCGTCATGACGGCCACCCTAGCGAAATTCGATACGGTACCGTCTCGTATCGGAAAGGCTTTACGCAGAACTTACGAAGAGACCTGGGCGCGGGGGCGAGAACGCCGGTCACACGGCGGGGAGACGCACGTTGCCCGCGGCCCGGTCTAGCCGAGCGTGGCACGAGGTGCCACCATGGAGGGGATCCGGGGACGCCGTCAGGGCGCCTCGAGATGACAGAAGGAGCCGTTGCGATGACGCAGCTTTCGGCTGCCCAGAAGAAGCCCGCGGAGGGTGGGCTCAAGACCACCGACAGCAGCAAGGCGCTGTACGGAGGCAAGAGCACCCGCCGTATCACGGTGCGCGACATCTCCGCCGCCAAGGAGCGCGGCGAGAAGTGGCCCATGCTCACCGCGTACGACGCGATGACCGCGTCCGTCTTCGACGAGGCCGGCATCCCGGTCATGCTCGTCGGCGACTCGGCGGGCAACTGCCACCTGGGCTACGAGACGACCGTGCCCGTCACCATGGACGAGATGACCATGCTGTCCGCCGCGGTCGTACGGGGCACCTCGCGCGCCCTGATCGTCGGCGACCTGCCCTTCGGCTCCTACCAGGAGGGCCCCGTCCAGGCGCTGCGCTCGGCGACCCGCCTCGTCAAGGAGGCCGGGGTCGGCGCGGTGAAACTGGAGGGCGGCGAGCGCTCGCACCGCCAGATCGAACTGCTCGTGGAGTCCGGTATCCCGGTCATGGCGCACATCGGCCTGACCCCGCAGTCCGTGAACTCCATGGGATACCGCGTCCAGGGCCGTGGCGAGGAAGCCGCGCAGCAGCTGCTGCGGGACGCCAAGGCGGTCCAGGACGCCGGCGCGTTCGCCGTGGTCCTCGAGCTGGTCCCGTCGGAACTCGCGGCCGAGGTCACGCGTTCCCTGCACATCCCGACGGTCGGCATCGGCGCGGGTCCCGAGACGGACGCGCAGGTCCTGGTGTGGACCGACATGCTCGGCCTGACCGGCGGCAAGATGCCGAAGTTCGTCAAGAAGTACGCCGACCTGCGCCAGGTCATGGGCAACGCGGCGAAGGCGTTCGCCGAGGACGTGGTCAGCGGAACGTTCCCGCTGGAGGAGCACTCGGTCCACTGAGGGGCTGACGCCCACTGAGCCACTGCGGCACCAAGGCAACCCGCCGATCTTCCCCCGTCGGCGGGTTGCCGTTTTTCTCAACGCGCTCACCGACGAGGCCGGGCGGTTCCTGCCGCGCGAGGAACTGGCGGCCCGCGTGGGCGCCGTGCTCGACGAGAGCGCCTCGCCCGTCGTCCTGTACTGCGGCGCGGCATCGCCGCGGCGGGCGCCGCCCTGGCGCTCACGCCGCTGGGCCGCGAGGACGTCACGCTGTACGACGGCTCCCTGGAGGAGTGGTCGGCCGACCCGGCGCTGCCCCTCGTACGGCACGGTTGACCTGCGAGGACACCGCGCTGTCGGGGGCGTACGGGAGGCTGTCGGTGAGGTGTCGGCGGCTGTAGGCGACCTGTAGGCGGTTTGTCGGTGGCGGCTGGCACCTTGATGGCCATGACGCGAATCGACAAGAACCCCCGACAAGCCGCTGCCGGCCGCAGCGCCGTCACCGTACGGGGGCTGGTCAAGCACTACGGCGAGACCAAGGCGCTGGACGGCGTGGACCTGGACGTGCACGAGGGCACCGTCCTCGGTGTGCTGGGTCCCAACGGCGCCGGCAAGACCACCCTCGTCCGCTGCCTGTCCACCCTCGTCACCCCCGACGCCGGCCACGCCACGGTCGCCGGTTACGACGTGCTGACGCAGCCCCGTCAGCTGCGCCGCGTGATAGGCCTGACGGGCCAGTACGCCTCGGTCGACGAGAAGCTCCCCGGCTGGGAGAACCTGTACATGATCGGGCGGCTGCTCGATCTGCCCCGCAAGGACGCCCGCCGGCGTGCCGACGAACTCCTCGAGCGTTTCTCGCTCACCGAGGCGGCCAAGCGCCCGGCGTCCACGTACTCCGGCGGTATGCGCCGCCGTCTCGACCTCGCCGCCTCCATGATCGGGCAGCCGGCCGTCCTGTACCTGGACGAGCCGACGACGGGCCTCGACCCGCGCACCCGCAACGAGGTGTGGCACGAGGTCAAGCGCATGGTCGCCGACGGCGCGACCGTGCTGCTCACCACCCAGTACATGGAGGAGGCCGAGCAGCTGGCCTCCGAGCTGACGGTCATCGACCGCGGCAAGGTCATCGCGAGCGGCCGGATCGACGAGCTGAAGGCGAAGGTCGGCGGCCGTACGCTGCGGATCCGCCCGGTGGACCCGCTGGAACTGCGCCCGCTGGCCGCCATGTTCGACGAACTGGGCCTCACCGGCCTCGCCACGACGACCGTGGACACCGAGACCGGCAGTGTGCTGGTCCCGGTCCTCAGCGACGAGCAGCTCACCGCCGTGGTCGGCGCGGTCACCGCGCGCGGCATCACGATCGGCTCCATCTCCACCGAACTGCCCAGTCTGGACGAGGTGTTCCTCTCCCTCACCGGCCACAAGGCCAGTGCCCCGCAGGACGAAACCCCCGCCCGCGCCTACGAGGAGGTCTCCGCATGAGTTCCGCCGTTGTCGATGCCCCGCTCGCCGCCCACGGCGACTCCCGTATCTCGCCCCGCGCGCACGCCCGCCACATCGGCGCCCTCGTCCGCCGCAACCTGCTGTGGATCCGCCAGGACCCGGAGTCGATGTTCGACGCCGTCCTGATGCCCGTGGTCTTCACCCTGCTGTTCGTGTACGTCTTCGGCGGTTCCATCGGGCAGTCGCTGGGCGGCGGTCAGCACCAGTATGTGCAGTACGTGGTGCCCGGTCTGATGGCGATGATGGGCATGAACATCGCCACGGCGGTCGGCACCGGCTTCAACCAGGACTTCCAGACCGGTGTGATGGACCGCTTCCGCACCCTTCCGATCGGCCAGGGCTCCGTGCTCTTCGCCAAGATCGTGGTGGAGCTGATGCGGATGCTCGTCGCGACGACGATCCTCATGGTCGTCGGCGTGCTGGTCGGCTTCGACATCGAGAACTGGCCGGGCCTGTTCGCGGCCGTGGGACTCGCCACCCTCTTCGGCTCGGCCCTGATGTGGATCTTCCTGGTCCTCGGTGTGACGATGAAGAACGCCCAGTCGGTGCAGGCGATGGGCTTCCTGGTGCTGATGCCCCTGCAGTTCGGTTCGTCGATCTTCTCGCCGCCCCGGACCATGCCCGGCTGGTTGCAGAACTTCACCGACTACAACCCGCTGTCCTCGCTGGCCGACACCGCGCGCGGTCTGATGGTGGGCGGTCCGGTCGCGCACGATCTGTGGGTGACCCTGGCCTGGACGGCGCTGCTCACGGTGGTGATGGCGCCGATCGCGATCCACAAGTTCCGCACCAAGAACTGACGTTCGCTACGGGAACTGCCCCCGGTCCGCGTCACATGAGGGCGGCGGCCTCCTCCATGGAGAGCCCGCCGCCCTCGGCGTACGCCGCCTCGTAGGCGGCGTCGTCGAGTACGGCTCGTACCCCCGCCTCGGCCCGGGAGCGCACCTCGTCCTCCATCGGGCCCATGAAGTGGCCCGGCGGCTGCAAGTGGTCGGCGGCGCCCAGGAGTCGGGCGGCGTCACGGATCCGCCCCCCGCCGTCCAGGCCGGTGAGCGCGATGGCGGCGGTGGTCAGATGCGCGGAGATCATATGCGGCGCGATCATCTGGGCCAGCGGGTCCAGGGATCGCGCCATCGCCTGCCGTGCCTTGTCCAGGGCGCTCGCATGCCGCCCCTCGACCGCGTCCAGCCAGGCCTCCACGCCGAGCATGAACCCGTCGAAGACCACGAAGGTGCTGGCCGCGAACTCCTCACGCAGCAGGCGCATCTGCTCGCGCGCCTCCGTGAGCCGGTCGGTGCGGCCGTACCACATCGCGAGGAAGAGCCGGGCCGCGGGCAGCGCCTCGGTCTGGGCGCCGTGGCCCTCCTCCAGGACCTCGCGCAACATCCGCTCACCCCGCTCCGGCTGCCCCATCTCGAGGTAGATGCCGCCGAGCCGGATCCTGAGCACCGCCGTCTGGGCGCGGGCACCCAGCCGCTCGGCATACGTGGCCGCCTCCAAGTAGTCCGCGGCCGCCGCCTCGTACTCGCCCTTGCGCTCATGGGCCTCGCCGCGCGCCGAGAGCGCCTCGGCGGCGCCCCAGCCGTCTCCGATCCGGCCGAAGATCTCCAACGCCTCGTCGGCGTCGCAGGTCGCGTCGCCCGCCATGTCGGCCCGGTTGGCGCGGATGTTGGCGCGCATCTGGAGGGCGACGGCGAGTTCCCACTCGAGGCCGAGTTCGCGGCAGGTCCTGACCGTCACGTCGACGACCGTGCGCATCCGGTCGATGTCACCGGTGAGCAGGACTGCGTAGAACCAGAGGTAGCCGGGGCAGCGGCAGGTCTGCGGGAGGCCGGGCCGGTAGGCCTCGCTGATGGCGCGCAGCTTCTCCTGGGCGTCGGGGGTCTGCCACAAGTTCAAGTCCATGTCCATACAGGAGAGATGGACGAGGTGCACACCGCGACGGGCCTCTTCGAGGACGTCCGGGCGCATCGGCGGCGGCGCGGCCGTGCAGCTCTCGTAGAGCGGGGCGACCGGGCTCGCGGCCGGCGCGAAGGGGTCGGGGCCGAGGGCCATGACCTCCCGGGACCAGGTGCGGGCGTCGACGCGCTGGTCGCGGATCTGCCAGTACCAGCACAGCGAGAGCACCAGGCAGATCGCCTCCTGCTCGTCGCGCGCGGCGACGGCGCGCCGCAGTGCGGTGCGCAGATTCTCGTACTCGGTTTCGAGGAGCGCGATCGCGGCGACCTGACCGGGGCCGCGCAGTGCCGGGTCGGTGGTGCGGGCGAGTTCGCGGTAGTACGTGAGATGGGCGCGCTCGGCGATCGTCCGGTCGCCGGACTCGTCGAGACGCTCACCGGCGTACTCGGCGACGGTCTCCAGCAGCCGGTAGCGCATGCCCCCTTCGCCGGAAGGGGCGGCGACGACCAGGGATTTGTCGACGAGCGAGCCGAGGGCTTCCAGCGCGGCGGCCCCGCAGACGGCCTCCGCCGCGGCGAGGTCGCAGCCGCCCGCGAAGACGGACAGCCGCCGCAGTACGTCCCGTTCGTCCTCGTCGAGCAGGTCCCAGGACCAGTCGACGACGGCGCGCAGGGTCTGCTGCCGGGGCAGGACGGTACGGCTGCCCGAGGTGAGCAGCCGGAAACGGTCGTCCAGCCGGTCGGCGATCTGCCGGGGAGTGAGCAACCGCAGTCGGGCGGCGGCGAGTTCGATGGCGAGCGGCAGCCCGTCGAGGCGCCTGCAGATCTCCGCGGCCGCCGCAGCAGTCTCGCCGTCGGCGTCGATCCGGAAACCCGGCCGGGCGGCGGCCCCACGGTCGGCGAGCAGCCGCAGCGCGACGGGCTCGGGCAGCGGCTCCACCGGGCGCAGCAACTCCCCCGGTACGCCCAGGGGTTCGCGGCTGGTGGCGAGGACCGTCAGCCCCGGGCAGCGCTCCAGCAGTTCCTCGACCAGGTGCGCGGCGGCGGCCACGACGTGCTCGCAGTTGTCGAGGACGAGCAGCATGCGACGCTTGGCGCAGTGCTCGGCGAGCCGGGTGACGGGGTCGTCGTGCCGGTCGGCCACGGCCCGCATCTCCTCGGCGCCGGCGCCGCGCAGTACGGTCTCGCGGGCGCCGACCGCGGTCAGCACGGCCTCCGGCACCGCCTCCGGATCGTCCACCGGCGCGAGCTCGGCCAGCCACACCCCGTCCCGTGCCGCGGCCCCCACGGCCTCCGCCGCCTCCTGCGACAGCCGCGTCTTCCCGGCCCCACCGGGCCCGAGCAACGTCACGAGCCGCGCCCCCGCCAGATCCCCCCGGATGGCCTCGATGTCGGCCTCCCGGCCCACGAAGGAGGTGAGGCGGGCGCGCAGGTTGCCGGGGGGTGCGGGGCGGGCCGGGGCAAGGAGCGCGGAGCCGAGGGCGTGGGAGGAGTCACCTCGGGAGGAGGTTCGGGCGTCAGGCTCCGCGACAGCGGCAACCTCCGGGGCGGCGCGATGCGCGGCGGTGTTCCCGACGCGCGCCGCGTACGGTCCTGGGCGATGCCCGGTGTGTCCCGCGGCGGTGGCCGGGTCGCCGGACTGGGCACCGTCCAGTCCCCCGCCCCGCCTCCCGGGCCCCACACCGTGCGCCGTCCCGGCAGCGGCCGACGTGCCCGCTCCCGTGGGGGCGAGCAACTCGGCGTACAGCGACCGGAGTTCGGGGCCGGGGTCCGAGCCCAGGCGGTGGGCGAGGAGTTCGCGTACGGACTCGTAGGCGGCGAGCGCCTCGGCGGGGCGGCCCGCGGCGCGCAGGGCGCGCAGGCGGAGGGCGTGGAGGGGCTCGTCCAGCGGGTGGAGGTCGCACAGGGCGGTGAGTTCGGGCAGGGTCTGTTCGGCGTGGCCGAGGGCGACAGTCGCGGTGAGGCGGGCCCGGCGCACGTCGAGGCGCCGGGTCTCCCAGCGGGCCGACTCGGCGGTGCGGTCGGGGAGGTCGGCGAGGGCCGGCCCGTGCCACAGGGCGAGCGCGTCGTCCAGGACGGCGGCCGCCTTCGCCAGGTCGCCGTCGGCGAGCGCCCGCGTGCCCTCCCCCGCGAGCCGCTCGAAACGGTGCAGGTCGACGTCGTCGGCCACCGCCGCCAGCCGGTAACCACCGGCCGGCGACTCCACCGCGTCCGGTCCGAGCGCCCTGCGCAGCCGCCCGACCAGCGCCTGCAGCGCGCCGGGCGCGTCGGCGGGCGGGTCGCCGTCCCACACCTCGTCGACCAGGACGGCCGCGGGCACGGTCCGTCCGGGCCGCAGCGCGAGCACGGTCAGCAGGGCACGCAGCCGCGCCCCGCCGACCGGGACGGGCGTGCCGTCGGGGCTAAGTGCCTGGGTGGTGCCGAGAATGCGGTAGCGCACGGGGTCCATTGTCTCTGGTGGTGTCAGGGGCGGGGGTCCGGTACATCCAGTTCGGCCAGGACCCCGGACCGCCCCCGGTCGAACCACTTCGGGCTGCTCTCCACGGGCTCCAGCGACCGCGCCGCGGGCACCGGTAGGAGACTGCGCGAGCCCGGGGCGGTCTCGGCGAACTCCTGGCGCACCAGGCGGATCGCACGGACCCTGCCCGTGGTCTCGGGCCACCCGCCGCTGTGCCGTTCGACGGCGAGCACTCCGACCATCCGGATTCCCCGTCCGTCTTCCACGCCGGACCGGTCGGCGGGAGCACCGCCCAGCGCGGCCGTCAGCCCGTCCTCCGCCCGCAGGGTCCTGACCGCGCCGCCGTTCTCGTCACGCACCGATGCGACGGGCCCCGAAAGCCTGCTCAGCTCGTCGTGCCGGCCGCCGCCGAGCACATCGTCCGAGTCCATGAGCAGCAGCGGCCAGCTCACCTCGTCGCCGACCGAGAACGGCGTACCGCAGCACTCCATCTGCCAGTCCGCGTAGAACACCCACCATCGCCCCATACCCCCACCCTTCCCGGAACCAATGCCCGATCGCGAGACGTTTTCCGCATGAGCCCGGTACGGTCGGGCAGGCCCGCGCACGTACGTACCAGTCCAGCCAGTCCAGGGAGCCCCATGACCACCGCCGCGTCCCGCCGCAGCGACCGGAGGATCAGTCCCGTCTTCGTCGGGATCGTGGCCGTCATGGCGGTGACCGGCTGGGCGACCTGGACCGGCTTCGCCGAGCAGCCCGGCGTCGCCGTGTTCGTCTTCGTGACGGCCGCGTGGATCGTCTCCCTCTGTCTGCACGAGTACGCGCACGCCCGTACCGCTCTGCACAGCGGCGACATCTCGATCGGCGCGAAGGGCTATCTGACGCTGAACCCGCTGAAGTACACGCACGCGCTGCTGAGCATCGTGCTGCCGGTGATCTTCGTGATCATGGGTGGAATCGGTCTGCCGGGTGGCGCGGTGTTCATCGAGCGGGGCCGTATTCAGGGGCGCTGGAAGCACAGTCTGATCTCGGCGGCGGGGCCACTGACGAACGTGCTGTTCGCGGTGGTCTGCACGGCTCCGTTCTGGCTGCACGCCCTGGACGGCGTGCCCCGCGTCTTCCGGTTCGCCCTCGCCTTCCTCGCCCTGCTCCAGGTCACGGCGGCGATCCTGAACTTCCTGCCGGTCCCTGGGCTTGACGGGTACGGCGTGATCGAGCCCTGGCTGTCGTACAGCGTCAAGCGCCAGGTGGAGCCGTTCGCGCCGTTCGGCCTGCTCTTCGTGTTCGCGCTGCTGTGGGTCCCGTCGGTCAACACCGCGTTCTTCGACATGATCGACGCGATCCTGCGCGGCCTGGGCATCAGCGACGTCGACTCGTACTGCGGCCAGGCGGTCTACCGCTTCTGGCAGGGCACCAACGCGTTCTGCTCGGTCAGCCCGTGACGGACTTGCCCCGGGCCGCCCGGCCACGGCGCAGGTAGTACCACGTCATGTTGGACGACAGCCCCGCCAGCAGTACCCACACGATCCCCAGCCAGCTGCCCTGCGCGAAGGAGACGACGGCGGCGGCGACGGAGAGGACACACACGGCGAGGGCATAGGCGGCGAGGCGGGGCATGGGGGTCGGCTCCTGTCGGGGGGACACTGCTTGCCACCAGTGTCCCCCACGCGACTCAGACGTCGGTCACCCGCAGGCCCGCGTGCGCCTTGTAGCGCCGGTTCACCGAGATCAGGTTCGCCACCAGGGACTCGACCTGGTGGGCGTTGCGCAGCCGGCCGGAGAAGACGCCGCGCATGCCGGGGATGCGGCCGGCGAGGGCCTGGACGATCTCGACGTCGGCGCGCTCCTCGCCGAGGACCATCACGTCGGTGTCGATCTCCTCGATCTCCGGGTCCTGGAGGAGGACGGCGGAGAGATGGTGGAAGGCGGCGGCGACCCGCGAGTCCGGCAGCAGGGCGGCGGCCTGTTCGGCGGCGCTGCCCTCCTCCGGCTTCAGCGCGTACGCGCCCTTCTTGTCGAACCCGAGCGGGTTGACGCAGTCGACGACGAGCTTGCCGGCCAGCTCCTCGCGCAGCGATGCGAGGGTCTTGCCATGGCCCTCCCACGGTACGGCGACGATCACGATGTCGCTGCGGCGCGCGGTCTCGGCGTTGTCGGCGCCCTCGACGCCGTGCCCGAGCTCCTCGGCGGCGGCCTGCGCACGCTCGGCGGCCCGCGAGCCGATGATCACCTTCTGGCCGGCCCGGGCGAGCCGGTAGGCGAGGCCCTTGCCCTGGGGGCCGGTGCCGCCGAGCACGCCGACGACGAGCCCGGACACGTCGGGCAGATCCCAGGGGTCCTTGGCGGGGGCCTTCTGCGGGCGGTCGGCGGAGGCACTGTCAGTAGAGGTCATGGGCCGACTTTACGTGCGCGGGCGCGGCGGGTGGGGGTCAGGTGAGGGCGGTCACGGGGATGCGCCGGAAGGTGATCGTCTCGTACGCGCCGAAGTCGCCCGTCTCGTAGAGGAGGCCGACGGTCGTGGCGTCGACGCGTACGAGATCGCAGTACGCGGCGGGCAGTCCGTCCACCGTGTACGCGGGCCGCCAGGTGGTGCCGCCGTCGGTGGAGGCGCGGACGGTCATCAGGGCGCGGAAGGCGGGATCTGCGGGGCCCGAGTACAGGAGCAGGTCGGGATCGCGGAGCTGGAGGAGGCTGCCCTGGACGACGGGGGTGACGAGTCCGGCCTGCGGACGGAAGGGCTTCTCCAGGCTTCTGCCGCCGTCGCGGGAGTGGGCGTCGGCGCGGTTGCCGGGGGACGGGGAGTCGTTGCGGGTGTTGAAGTAGACGCGGCCGTCGGGGAGTTCGGCGGCGGTCGTCTCGTTGACGTTGATGTAGCCGTTGGTGTTCTCGTCGAGGTAACCGAGGTACCAGCTCTCGCCGCGGTCGTCGCTGAGCAGGCAGTGGCCGCTGTTGTACTTCGCCTCGGTGCCGTTGTCCGTGCCGGTGGGCGGCAGGGTGTGGTTGCCGGGGACGACGACCCGGCCGGTGGTCAGCTGGATCGCGTGCCCGGGCGTGGTGGCGTACCACCGCCAACTCGCCTTCTTCACCTGCCCGGTGATCTCCTTCGGGCCCGACCAGGTGACCCCGTCGTCGTCGCTGCGCTGCACCCAGACACGCCGCCCGTCGGCCGCCTTCACCTTGCCGCGCAGGAGGGCGTCCTCGCTCGCGGTGGCCGCGCTGCGGACGTGTACGAGGAGGACGCGGCCGGTGTCGAGGACGACGGGTGCCGGGTTGCCCGCGACGTTGTCGCCGTTCTTGGCGACGGCCTGGAGGGGGCCCCAGGTGCGGCCGCCGTCCGTGGACCGCTTCAGGACGATGTCGATGTCGCCGTGGTCGTGCGCGGAGGCGACCCGACCCTCGCAGAAGGCGAGGAGCGTGCCCGCAGCGGTGGCGACGATGGCGGGTATCCGGTAGCTGGCGTAGCCTTCGCGGCCGCCGCGGAAGGGGACGCTGGTCTCTGTCATCGCGGGCTCCTCGGTGCAGCGCCTTGTGGGGTCGGTGGTGCGGGCCTCTGCCCAACTTGGGCGAATTCGTGGTGAACTCCGGGTCACGAGTGGCCGGTTGCGGCAAGATGCGCGTCCATGGATGCCGTACGGGTCGCGTTGCTGCGCGAAGTGCTCGCCGGGACCGAGTGGCTGGGCGCCACGCGACGGTTCGCCGGGGCGCTTCGGGGGTCCGTGGTGTCGCACGGGGGCGGGTTGCTGCTGGTCGGTACGGAGGAGTACGAGCCCTGGCATCTCGCGGCGCATCTGGTGGACGAGGCGGCGTGGTCGGGGATGCCGGAGCTGTCGCCGACGTTGGTCCGGCACGGGGCGCGGGAGTCGGATCCGGCCCATCTGGCGGTGGGGCTGGGGCGTATCGAGGCGGCTCGGCGGGGGGAGACGTTGCTCGTGGTGTCGCCGTCCGCGCCGGGGGCGCCGCTGCTGGAGCGGATTCATGACGCCCGGCAGGCCGGGGCGACGGTGCTCGCGCTGGCCTCGGAGGATCGGGAGCTGTCGGCTCTGGCCCACGAGGCGCTGGTCGTGCCGGCGGATCCTGAGCTCGATCTCGATACCGTGCAGCATCTGGTGAGTGCGGCGGCTGGGGAGCAGGTGGTGCCCTCGCCTCGGGGGCGACGGCGCCTGCGTGACCGGTTGTCCCGCTTCGCGGATCAGTTGACGGCTCCGCCGTCATATCGGTGGTAGGGGTTCCGCTCGCCCTCGACGGGCCGTTGTCGTCGCCGCTTCGCGGAGCCTTTCCCACCCACCCGCCCCTCTCGGTCCTGCTTCCCGCCTGCGGCGGACAGCCTCGCCTTCTCACCCACCCGCCCGTCTCAGTCCTGCTACCCGCCTGCGGCGGACAGCCTCGCCTTCTCACCCACCCGCCCGTCTCAGTCCTGCTACCCGCCTGCGGCGGACAGCCTCGCCTTCTCACCCACTCACCCGTCTCAGTCCTGCTACCCGCCTGCGGCGGACAGCCTCGCTTTCCCACCCACTCGCCCGTCTCGGTCCTCCTTCCCGCCTGCGGCGGCCAGCTCGAAAAAAGCAGTTGCCCTTCCTTCGCGGCGGCGCTGAGCATGGCCCGTCGTGACCTCCTCCTCCCGGCTTCGTGCCCTGCTGCCCGATCTCGCCCCCTGGCGGGCCTCCGCCGATTTTCGGCGGCTGTGGGTGGCGGGACTGGTCACGAACTTCGGGAGCTTTCTGACGTTCGTCGCGCTGCCGGTGCAGATGAAGGTGCTGACCGGGTCGGCGGTGGCCGTCGGGGCGATCGGGGCCGTGGAACTGGTGCCGCTGGTGGTGTTCGGACTGTACGGCGGCGAACTCGCCGACGCCCTGGACAAGCGGAAGCTGATCGTCTACACCGAGGCGGGGCAGGGCGTGCTGTGCGCCGGGCTGCTCGTGAACGCCGTGACGCCGAACCCCGCCGTCTGGCCGTTGTACGTGGTCGCCGCGCTCTCCGCCGCGCTCGGCGCGGTCCAGCGGCCCGCGATGGACTCGCTCACGCCGCGGATCGTGGCGCACGAGCACCTGCCGGCCGCCGGCGCGCTCAACTCCCTGCAGTGGACGGTGAGCGGCGTCGCGGGCCCGGCGTTCGCGGGCGTCGTCGTGGCGTACGCCGGGCTGGGCTGGGCGTACGCCGCCGACCTCGCGACCTTCGTCGTGTCGGTGGCGCTGATCGTGGGGATCGCCGCGTCGCCCGCGTCGCACGGGGCCACGAAGCCGTCCCTGCGGTCCGTCGCGGAGGGGGCGCGGTACGCGTGGAGCCGCAAGGAACTCCTCGGTACGTACGTGATCGACCTCGCGGCGATGTTCTTCGCGATGCCGCTCGCGGTGTTGCCGTTCCTCGCGGACGAGCTGGACGCCGAGTGGTCGTTGGGGTTGATGTATGCGACGGTGCCGGCCGGGTCCCTGCTGGTGAGCCTCACCGGCGGGTGGACCTCCCGCATCCATCGGCACGGGCGGATGGTCGCCCTCGCGGCGGTGTGCTGGGGGCTGGCCATGGCCGGCGCGGGTGTGGCGCACAACCTGTGGCTGGTGCTGCTCTTTCTCATGCTCGGGGGCTGCTGCGACATGGTCAGCGGGATTTTTCGTGCCGCCATCTGGAATCAGACGATTCCGGACGAGCTGCGGGGGCGTCTCGCCGGGATCGAGTTGCTGTCGTACTCCGTGGGCCCGCAGCTCGGCCAGGTCCGGGCCGGCGGGATGGCCGCGTGGACGAGCGTGCGGACGTCGGTCTGGGCGGGCGGGGTGATCTGTGTCGGGGCGGTGGGGGCGCTCGCCCTGTGCCTTCCGAAGCTGATGGCGTATGACGTCCGCACGAACGAGCACGCGGTGCGGTCGCGCTCCGCGCGTGAGGGTGGGGCCCCGGCTTCGGTCTGACGGGCGGCGCGGGCCGGCCGGCGGCCCGCAGCCGCCGACGGCGGTCGGCCCCCACAGGGGAGCTGTGCTTGTCAGATAACGGTTACGGGCCGTGCGGGTGGGAAACAGCCCGGCCGCAGGCCGGGCGCACTCTCACCGGCCCGCACCCAGGCTCAACGCTCGCCCCGCCACCGGCCCCGTCTCAGTCGTCCTCAGTCCCCTCTGTCGGGCCCGGCGCGTCGTGCCACTTGGGGTCCGTTTCCCACTCGAGGTTGCGTTCGCGGGCGGTCTCCATCGCGTGTTCCGCCTCCGCGCGAGTGGCGTACGGACCGAAGCGGTCCTTGGCGGGGCACTCGGGGCCCTCCTCGACCTTCTTGTGCTCCAGGCAGTAGTACCACTCGCCGGGCTTGCCGACGGTCCGCTTCTTGAAGAGGGCCATGACCGGCTCCTTTCGCCACGGACATGGTGCCCCACGCCCGCTGGTTAGACTCGCTGGCATGTCTGGCCAGTCGCTGCTCGTACCAGGGGAGCTCTCTCCCACCCGTCCCGTCCCGGGAAACATCCGGCGTCCCGAGTACGTGGGCAAGCCCGCCCCCACGCCGTACACCGGACCGGAGGTGCAGACGCCCGAGACGATCGAGGCGATGCGGATCGCCGGGCGCATCGCCGCGCAGGCGATGGCAGAGGCCGCGAAGCTCATCGCGCCGGGTGTGACGACGGACGAGCTGGACCGGGTGGCACACGACTACATGTGTGACCACGGCGCCTACCCCTCGACCCTCGGCTACCGCGGTTTCCCCAAGTCGCTGTGCACCTCCGTCAACGAGGTCATCTGCCACGGCATCCCGGACTCCACCGTCCTGCGGGACGGCGACATCATCAACCTCGACGTGACGGCGTACATCGGCGGGGTGCACGGCGACAACAACGCGACGTACCTCGTCGGCGACGTCGACGAGGAGAGCAGGCTCCTCGTGGAGCGGACCCGCGAGTCGCTCGACCGCGCCATCAAGGCCGTCAAGCCCGGCCGCCAGATCAACATCATCGGCCGGGTCATCGAGTCGTACGCGAAGAGGTTCGGGTACGGGGTGGTGCGGGACTTCACCGGGCACGGGATCAACTCCTCCTTCCACTCCGGACTGATCGTTCCGCACTACGACAGCCCGCACGCGACCTCCGTCATCCAGCCCGGGATGACCTTCACCATCGAGCCCATGCTCACGCTGGGTACGCACGAGTACGACATGTGGGACGACGGGTGGACCGTCGTGACGAAGGACCGCAAGCGCACGGCGCAGTTCGAGCACACGCTCGTCGTCACCGACAGTGGCGCCGAGATCCTGACGCTGCCGTAGTCGCGGTCGCCCGCTCGCCTGCGCGCCTCCTGAAGCCCGCCCTGTCCACAGGGCGGGCTTTGCCATGTGAGCGTGATCGGGAATCGGGGTACCGTTTTACCGACAGGGCGTCGGTAACTGGCACCGGAGGTCTTCATGCAGGCGTTCTCCACCCTCATCCGCACCGCCTCGCACGAGCAGCACACGGAGGCGGAGACCTCGACGTTCATGAGCGACCTGCTCGGCGGCCGGCTCGGCGTCAAGGCGTACGCGCGCTACACCGAACAACTGTGGTTCGTGTACGAGGCGTTGGAGGCGGACACCGAGCGGCTGGCCGTCGATCCGGTGGCCGCCCCCTTCATCCGGCCCGAACTGCTGCGCCGCACCGCCCTCGAGCGGGACCTGGCCCATCTGCGGGGCCCCGGCTGGCGCGCGACGCTCACCGCACTGCCCGCGACCCGGGCCTACGCCGCCCGCGTCACGCAGTGCGCCCGCGACTGGCCGGGCGGCTACGTCGCCCACCACTACACCCGTTACCTCGGCGACCTCTCCGGAGGCCAGATCATCCGCGGCAAGGCAGAGCGGACCTGGGGCTTCGCCCGCAAGGGTGACGGCGTCCGCTTCTACGTCTTCGAGGACATCGCCAACCCGGCGGCGTTCAAGCGGAGTTACCGCGAACTCCTGGACGGGATCCAGGCGGACGACCTGGAGAAGCAGCGCATCGTCACGGAATGCAAGCGGGCGTTCGCCCTGAACACGGCGGTCTTTCGGGCGCTGGGAGAAGAGTTCCCCCTGACGGCGTGATGCCCCATTTCAGCCCGTCCGGCGTTTGAGGACGAGCGCGAAGCGCGACACGGGGGGCCTGGGGGGCAGAGCCCCCCCAGTTACGGGACGGGTAGGGGCGGAGGGGGCGAAAACCCCGTAGGGCCCCCACCCGCTCACCGCTCCAGCCGCACCCGACCCCCCACCTCGACCCATCCCCCCGGCTGCGGCGCGGTAAGGATCTGGGACCCGACACCCTGAACGATATTGAGCGCACGCCCCAGCTGATGGGTCAGCAGCAGCGCCGCCGCCCCCGTGGCCTCGTCCTCCTCGATCCCATCACCCCGCCCGGGAAACGCCCGAGCCCGCACCCGCCCCCCGGCCTCGTCCTCAAAGGCCCACGCGTACACCCACTCCCCCGGCGCCGGAACGGCGAGCGCGTCGACCTCGGCGGCGGACCCGTACCGCCGCAGCGTCCGCCCCGGCGCCCACTCGGCCCGCGCCTCGATCCAGCTGAACTCCCCGTCCAGCCGCACCCCCACCACCCCGGCGGGCGTGACCAGTTCGGGCACATCGAGCAGCCAGCCCACCCCGACACACGGATGTCCGGCGAACGGCAACCGCAGCGTCGGCGTGTAGATGTCGATGACTCCCCGCTCGGGGTCGTCGACGAACACGGTCTCGCTGAACCCGAGCTTCGCGGCCAGCGCCTGCCGTTCCTCACGGTCCGGGATCACCGAGCCCTCGCGCACCACACCGAGCTCATTGCCGTACCCACCGCCGGGTCCACAGAAGACCCGCAGCACGTCGTAGTCAGTCACTCCGGCATTCAAACACCACGCGCGCGGCGAGCGCGTCGAGAGCTCCCGCCGGAAGACGAGACCCTTGACCATCGCTTGACCATTTCATGGGGTTTGCTTTGATCCGCCGTGATCAAGCCGTGCCCGTACGTCGTCCGTGAGAGCTGAATCACCGGGCAGGTGGGTATCAGTGAGGCAAGCCTCAGATAAGTTAGGCCAGCCTCACCAACCCCGCGCGGGGCTCACCGTGCGGTTTGTCCGACTTCTCTTGGAGCCTGAATGCGAGCCGTCCGACTCTCAGTTGTCACCGCTGCCGCCACCGCGGCCGCTCTGACCGCCGTCACGGGCTGCACCGAGAAGAGCGACGCCAAGGGCGCGGGCGCGATCCAGGTGACCGCCGCCGACTCCAAGTGCGACACCTCGGCGAAGTCGGTTCCGGCCGGCCAAGTCACCCTGAAAGTCGAGAACACCGGCTCGAAGGCCACCGAGGTCGAGATCGTCTTCCCGGACGACCGGATCGTCTCCGAGAAGGAGAACATCGGCCCGGGCACCAAGTACACGCTGACCGCCGAGGTGAAGGCGGGCACGTACGAGATCGCCTGCCGCCCGGGCATGAAGGGCCACGGCGTCCGTCAGAAGCTCACGGTCACCGGCGGCAAGGTCGCCCAGCGCGACCCGCGCCTCGACAAGGCCGTCGCCGCCTACCGCGAGTACGCGCAGACGCAGGCCGACGAGACGCTGCCCAAGGCCGAGGCGTTCGCCAAGGCGATCAAGGCCGGTGACATCGAGGCCGCGAAGAAGGAGTTCGCCACCTCGCGCCTGGGCTGGGAGCGCACCGAGCCCGTCGCGGAGTCCTTCGGTGACATCGACCCGAAGGTCGACGTCCGCGCGGACGGCCTGGAGGACGGCCAGAAGTGGACGGGCTGGCACCGTCTGGAGAAGGCCCTCTGGCAGGACAAGAAGACCGGCGCCGAGGAGAAGACCCTGGCCGACAAGCTGGTGAGCGATCTGACCGACTGGCAGAAGCGGGTCGGCAAGGCCGAGATCACCCCGACCTCCATGGCCAACGGCGCCAAGGAGCTGCTCGACGAGGTCGCCACCGGCAAGGTCACCGGCGAGGAGGACCGCTACTCGCACACCGACCTCAGCGACTTCAAGGGCAATGTCGAGGGCGCGCAGAAGGCGTACAAGCTGCTGAAGCCGGTCGCCAAGGAGAACGACGCCGCGCTGACCACGGAGCTCGACCAGCAGTTCGCGGCGCTCAACACGCTGCTCGACAAGTACCGCGCGGACAAGGCCTCGTACGACTTCACCTCGTACGACAAGGTCGGCAAGGCCGACCGCAAGGAGCTCTCGGACGCGGTCAACGCGCTCGCCGAGCCCCTGTCCAAGCTCGCCGCCGCCGTCGTGAAGTAGGAGCCGCACCGATGACGGAGACCACGGAAGCCACCGTGGAGGCAGCAGACGCCTCCGCCCCCTCCCGGCGTTCGCTGATCGGCTGGGGCGGTGCCGGGCTCGCGCTCGGTGCCGCCGCGGCCGGCGGAGCCGTGGCGATGACCCGTACCGGCCACGACGTGGACCCGACCGCCGCCGAGACGGGCGCCGCGGTCGCCTTCCACGGCGCGCACCAGGCGGGCATCGCGACGCCGGTGCAGGACCGGCTGCACTTCGCCGCGTTCGACGTGAAGACGGACGACCGCGCCGAGTTCGTCCAGCTGCTCAAGGACTGGACCGAGGCCGCGCGGCGGATCACCGCCGGGCACGCGGTGGGCGAGGGCGCCTACGGCGGTCTGGCCGAGGCACCGCCGGACGACACCGGTGAGGCGCTGGGCCTCAAACCGTCGCGGCTGACGCTGACGATCGGCTTCGGCCCTTCTCTCTTCGAGAAGTTCGGGCTGAACGACCAGCGGCCCGAGGCCTTGGTGGACCTGCCGAAGTTCCCGGGCGACAACCTGGAGAAGGCGCGCAGCAACGGCGACCTGTGCATCCAGGCCTGCGCGGACGATCCGCAGGTCGCTGTGCACGCCATCCGCAACCTCGCCCGCATCGGCTTCGGCAAGGTCGCCATCCGCTGGTCCCAGCTGGGCTTCGGCAAGACGTCGTCCACGACCCCGGACGCGCAGACCCCGCGCAACCTGATGGGCTTCAAGGACGGCACCCGCAACATCGCGGGCACCGAGACGGACCGGCTGAAGAAGTTCGTGTGGGTGGGCGACGGCGACGGTCCCGGCTGGATGGCCGGCGGCTCGTATCTCGTCGCCCGGCGCATCCGCATGAACATCGAGACCTGGGACCGCACTTCGCTCCAGGAGCAGGAGGACGTCTTCGGCCGCGACAAGGGCGAGGGCGCGCCCGTCGGCAAGGCGAAGGAGCGCGACGAGCCGTTCCTGAAGGCGATGAAGCCGGACGCGCATGTGCGGCTCGCGCACCCCGCCTCCAACGACGGCATCACGATCCTGCGCCGCGGCTACTCCTTCACGGACGGCACGGACGGCCTCGGCCGGCTGGAGGCGGGCCTGTTCTTCCTCGCCTATCAGCGTGACGTCCGCAAGGGTTTCATCCCGCTGCAGCGCAGCCTTTCGCGCTCCGACGCGCTCAACGAGTACATCCAGCACGTGAGTTCGGCGCTCTTCGCCGTCCCGCCCGGCGTCCGGGACAAGGACGACTGGTGGGGCCGCACGCTGTTCTCCAAGGAGGCGTAGCCCGTGTTCAGCAACTACCTGATCGGCCTGCGCGAGGGCCTCGAAGCCAGCCTCGTCGTCTGCATCCTCATCGCCTACCTGGTGAAGACGGACCGCAAGGACGCCCTGAAGCCGATCTGGATCGGCATCGGCGTGGCGGTCGCCCTGGCGTTCGGCTTCGGCTGCGCGCTCGAGTTCGGCTCTCAGGAGATGACGTTCCAGGCCCAGGAGGCGCTCGGCGGCTCGCTGTCGATCCTCGCCGTCGGCCTGGTGACGTGGATGGTCTTCTGGATGCGGCGCACGGCCCGGCATCTGAAGTCCGAGCTGCACGGCAAGCTGGACGCGGCCCTCGCGATGGGCACGGGCGCGCTGGTGGCGACCGCGTTCCTGGCGGTCGGCCGGGAGGGTCTGGAGACGGCCCTGTTCGTGTGGGCGTCGGTGCACGCGGCCAGCGACGGCACACCCCGCCCGCTGATCGGTGTCGCCCTGGGTCTGGCCACCGCGGTCTTCCTCGGCTGGCTCTTCTACCGCGGCGCCCTGAAGATCAACCTCGCCAAGTTCTTCACCTGGACCGGCGGCATGCTGGTCGTCGTGGCGGCCGGTGTCCTCGCGTACGGGGTCCACGACCTCCAGGAGGCCGACTTCATCCCGGGCCTGACGAGCCTGGCCTTCGACATCAGCAACACCATCGATCCGACGAGCTGGTACGGCACCCTCCTGAAGGGCGTCTTCAACTTCCAGCCCGACCCGACCGTCCTCCAGGTCACGGTGTGGGCGCTGTACCTGGTCCCGACGCTCGCGATCTTCCTCGCCCCGGTAGGGTTCGCCTCCGGGAAGGGGAAGGTGAAGGCACCTGATGAGCAGGGATCGCGCGGGTCGCAGCCCACGAAGGCTTCGTAGTCTCAACCAATTCGCCCTGGCGACGGGGGCGGTGACCGTTCTGTCCTTGACGGCGAGCGGCTGCGTGGTGGTGCACGGCGAGCGGGAGATCGTGCCCGCCGCGACCCGCACCGAGGCCGCCCGCGCGCTGAAGGACTTCACCACCGCGTACAACAAGGCCGACAAGGCGTACGACCGTTCGCTGGACGCCGACCGGGTCACCGGGCCGCTCGCCGACATCGACGGCGCCAAGCTCGAGGCCGGGCACAAGAACAACCCGGGCGGCAATCCGACGCATTCGCCGCTGAAGTTCTCCGACGCCAAGTTCGTGGTACCGGAGAAGGCCGCCTGGCCGCGCTGGTTCGTGGCGGACGCCGCGGCCAACAAGGGCCTGGCGGACAGCCGTTGGCTGCTCGTCTTCACCCGCGCGGGCGCGAACGACGTGTGGCAGGTCTCGTATCTCACCGTCCTCGCCGCCACCGACGTACCGAAGTTCAAGACGGACGAGAACGGCTGGGCGCAGCCGGTCACGGCCGACGACGCGGCCCTGGCGATCGAGCCGGAGAAGCTGAGCCAGACGTACGCGACGTATCTGAAGGCCGGCGGTGACACCTTCGCCGCGGGTACGCACACCTCGCAGTGGCGGGCCCAGCGCAAGAAGTTCGCCAGCAAGCCCGGCCTCGCCCGGCAGTACATCGACGAACCGCTGGCCTCGGGCGACTACGCTCCCGTGGGCCTGCGCACCGCGGACGGCGGCGCCCTGGTCTTCTTCACCACGCACCGCTACGAGAAGCAGACCGCCGCGGCGGGCACCGAGATCCCCGCCCCCACGGCCGACGTCAAGGCCCTCACCACCGGCGAGATCAAACAGTCCCTCACCCTGGAGTTCATCTCCAACCAGGCGGCCCTGGACCCGGCGAAGGGATCGGGGGATCAGAAGGTGGCGGTACTTGGGCGGATTGAGGGGCTTACGGGGGCGGAGGGCGAGTAACGGCCGCTACCGCTACCGCTGTGGGCAGGCGTTTTCGCGGGGCGATGGGGGTCCCCGCTCGAGCGAAGCCGAGAGGGGGGAGGGTGGGCACAGCGTGCAGCGCCGGGTGCCGTCTCGAGGGGATTCAGCCCCGATGGGGCCAGGCGGCCAGCTGGTCCGACCCATTCTCCCCCGCATAGCGGGCACACGCGTCGGTCAGGATCTCAAGGAGAGTCAGCGGATCAGGCAGGGCATGCTCCGGCCCCCGTACCCAATCGACCGTCAGGTCACCCGGCAGCTGCGCGGGCGGCACGAGGACATACGACCCCCGGCAGTGCCAGCGAAACCCCGGATGCTCGTCCATCGTCTCGGGATGGCAGTCCAGCTGGCAGGGCCACCACTCGTCCTCGTCCTCCGGCGTACCGCGCGTGAGGGTGAAGAAGAGCATGCGTCCGTCGCCGCTCTCGGCGACGGGCCCGACCTCGATCCCGGCGGCCAGCAGCCGCTCCAACGCCTCGCGCCCGGCGTCCAGCGGCACGTCGAGGACGTCGTGCACCATGCCGGTCGCGGTGATGAAGTTGGCCTTCGGCTGGTGCCGGGCCCACCGCTCGATCTGCGCGCGGTCGGTGGTGGACTGCGTCTGCCAGGCGAAGGAGATGGGGTGGCGGGCGGGGGTGGGACACCCGACGCGGTCACAGGAGCACCGGTAGCCGGAGGGGTACGCGGCCTGCGCGAGCGGCAGCCCCGCGGCGGCAGCGGCGAGCAGCAGGGCCTCACGCCCGCTGCCTGCGTTCTCCACAGGATCCTTCGGCCGGCGTCCACGCAGCCACTGGGAGATCCTGCCCTGCGCGCCGGAGCTGCGGCCGGACTCTGCGCTCATCTATCCCCTCGCCTCGCCGTAGTGCCCACGTCTTGCCCTCATGGTCCCACCATCCTGCGCCCCGGGTGGCCAGAGCCCACATCCGGGGTAGGTGGGACGTTGTGCCCTCCCGGCCCGAATAGAGGGTCATTGCCTTTCTTTATGTGATTATTCCCCTCGCTATGGTCGCCATGGTCACAACGACCGTGCGCCGGCGGGCGGGGACGCGAAACAACCCATTCGCCTCCCGCACGGACCGCACTCCCCGGCGCACCATGGGCATCAACTGCCCCTGCGGTTGCGTAAGGAGCCCTCCTTGCACCCTCCCCGCCGCGCCACACCCCGGCGCTACCTCATGTGCGCACCGGCCCACTTCGAGGTGACCTACGCCATCAACCCCTGGATGGACCCCGCCAAACCGGTCGACGTACCGCTCGCCGTCACGCAGTGGGAGGACCTCCGCGACCGCTACCGCTCCCTCGGTCACACGGTCGTGGAACTCGCCCCCCGTCCGGGCCTGCCGGACATGGTGTTCGCCGCGAACGGCGCGACCGTCGTGGACGGGCAGGTACTGGGCGCCCGGTTCGCACACCGTGAGCGCGAACCGGAGGCGGCGGAGCACCTGGAGTGGTTCCGCGCCCATGGGTTCGCGCGGGTCCGCGAGCCCGTTCACATCAACGAGGGAGAGGGTGACTTCGCGGTCACCGCGTCGTATCTGCTCGCGGGCCGCGGCTTTCGCGCGAGTCCCCTCTCGCACGGCGAGGCCCAGGAGTTCTTCGGCCGCCCGGTGATCGGGCTGGATCTCGTCGACCCCCGCTATTACCACCTGGACACCGCCCTCGCCGTCCTGGACGACTCGGCGGACGACGTCATGTACTACCCTCCGGCCTTCTCCCCGGGCAGCCGCGAGGTTCTGCGCCGGCTGTTTCCCGACGCGCTGACCGCCACCGACGAGGATGCCGCCGTGCTCGGCCTGAACGCGGTCTCGGACGGCCTGCACGTCCTGCTCCCTCAGGCGGCGACGGGCCTGCTCGATCCCCTGCGGGAACGCGGCTACGAGCCCGTCGGCGTCGATCTGAGCGAACTCCTCAAGGGCGGCGGCAGCGTGAAGTGCTGCACGCAGGAGCTGCGCTGTTAGGGCCTGTCGGCGGATCAGGTCGCAGAGAAGCAAGGGTCCCTGATCGGCGCAGCTGAGCGGGGGATGGTGCGTCCAGATGCAGGGCGGAGGAGGGCGGCGACGCGGCGCGTCGACAACCGACGACAACGCGGATGGGGGTCCCCTCGCGCGAGCGAAGCCGAGCGTGGGGGGAGGGCGTGCCATCCCCCCGTCTGCGACCTGATCCGCCGGGCAGGCCCTAACCCTCCGCGTCCGGCGCGGCCGGCGGCGGCCAGGCGTCGCCCCAGTCCGTGTCACGGGCCGCCCGGTACAGCGGCCCGTGACGCTTGCTCACCGTCTCGCGGCGCAGGGCCTCGTCCGGCTCGCACAGGTCCAGGAGCACCTGGCCCTTGCGGATCTGCGGCTTGCGGACGACGCGGGAGTGGGCCGGGGTGGGCGCGAAGCGGGTGGCGGCCACGTAGCTGAACTTCTCGTCCTCGTACGGCAGGGAGCCGCCCTTGACCTGACGGTGCAGGGAGGAACGGGCGACCCGGGCGGAGAAGTGGCACCAGTCCTCGCCGGGGACGATGGGGCAGGCCGCGCTGTGCGGGCAGGGGGCGGCGACGTGGAATCCGGCGCGGATCAGTCGGTCGCGGGCCTCGATGACGCGGGCGTAGCCGTCCGGGGTGCCCGGCTCGATGATCACGACGGCCTGCGCGGCGGACGCGGCGGCGTCCACGACGAAGGCCCGGTCGGCGTCGGTCAGTTCACCGAGGACGTACGACACCGTGACGAGATCAGTGCTCTCGATGGTGAGCGCTGCTCCGATACGAGAGCGCTGCCACTGCGCGGCCTTCAACTCCGGGTTCGCGGCGGCGATTTCCCTGCCCAGCGCGAGCGCCGGCTCCGCCCAGTCGAGCACCGTCACCGAGCGGGCGCCCTCCCAGGTCGCGTTCACCGCCCAAGTGGCGGCCCCCGTGCCGCCGCCCACATCCACATGGCCGGCCGGCGCCCAGCCGGGCACCGCGTCCGCGAACGCCTCCAGCGCCGCGTGCACCGCCTCGAACGTCGCGGGCATCCGGTACGCGGCGTACGCCACCACGTCCGAGCGGTCGCGGAGGATCGGCGCGTGCGTCGGGGTGGCGCCCCGGTAATTGGCGATCAGCCGCTCGACCGCCTGCGCGGCTGCCTTCGGCGGCAGACCGTCGAGCAGTCCGGCGAGGGCGGCGCGCAGGGTGTCGGCGGGGGGTACGGGGGCGTTCACCCCGCGATTCTACGGTCAGGCCATCGCCGGCCCGTCCGGCGTTTGAGGACGAGCGCGAGCGCGACACGGGAGTCTGGGGGCCGAGCCCGCAGGAACGGGAAGGGAAGGGGCGGAGGGGGCGAGCGCGAAGCGCGACACGGGGGTCTGGGGGCCGAGCCCCCAGGTACGGGAAGGGAAGGGGCGGAGGGGGCGAAAACCGCCGCGGCTCAAGTGCCCCGTACCGCCCGAGCCAGCCGCGTCGCCGCCGCCGCCCGCGGGGCGTGCGACGCCGGGCGCCGCCGCGGATGCACCGTGTTCGCCAGCAGCACGAGGAACGTGTCCGTCGCCGGGTCGAGGACCAGGGACGTACCCGTGAAGCCCGTGTGCCCCGCCGCACCCCGCCCCGCGAGGGCGCCCATGAACGAGGGCCGGTCGAGGGCGAAGCCGAGGCCGGGCGGGGTGAGAAGGAGTTCGACGAAGTCGGGGCCGAGGATACGGGCGGGGCCGTAGGAGCCGCCCGCGAGGAGGGTGCGGCAGAAGACGGCGAGGTCCCGTCCCGTGGAGAAGAGGCCCGCATGGCCCGCCACCCCACCCAGCGCCCACGCGTTCTCGTCGTGCACCACCCCCCGCAGCATCCCCCGGTCCGCCTTGCCCCACGGCCGCCGCTGATCCTCCGTCGCCGCCGCGCCCGGACAGGGACCGAAGCAGGTGGCCGTCATACCGAGCGGCCGTGTGATGCCGTCCCGGACGAGGACGTCCAGCGTGCGCCCGGTGACACGCTCCAGGACGTACTGGAGGAGGAGCGGGTTGAGGTCGGAGTACAGGAACTCGCCCGGTGCGGACGACGGGGCCTCCGCCCGGAGCAGGGCCAGCCGCGCCGCGCCGTCCGGGCAGTCGTGCAGCGGGAGTTCGGGTCGCAGCCCGGAGGTGTGCGTAAGCAGCTGTCGTACGGTGATGCCGTGCTCGGCGGCGGCGCGGAACTCCGGCAGATACGCGCCCACCCGCGCGTCGATGCCCAGCGTGCCGCGCTCCAGCTGCTGCATGGCGGCGACCGCCGTGAACAGTTTGGTGAGGGAGGCCAGGTCGAACGGCGTGTGCACGCCGGCCGGCACCCGTGCCCCCCGCGGCAACTCGACCCCCGTGTCGGTCTTCTCGTCGTACGCCGCGTAGCGCACCGCCCAGCCCGCCGCCTGCTCGACGGCGATGACCGGGCCCCGCCCCGCCACCAGTACCACGCCCGCCGCCCAGGGGTCCGCCCCGCGGGTGAGGGCGCGGACCTCCCGTACGAGGTGACGCAGTTCCTCGGGGTCGAGCCCGGCCCGTTCCGGTGTGTCGATGCGCAGTCTGGGTGCGCTCAGCTGTCCGCCGCCTTTCCTTCCGGTGTGCGTCCCGTCTGCCAGGGACGGCACAGTCCCACGAAGCAGGCGACGGCCACCAGTGCCGCGGCCAGTTGGACGACGGCCATCGGGACGGCGGTGTGCTCCCCCGCGATGCCGACGAGGGGTGAGGCGATCGCGCCGATGAGGAAGGAGGAGGTGCCAAGCAGCGCGGATGCCGAACCGGCGGCGTGCCGCACGCGCATCAGGGCGAGCGCCTGGATGTTGGGCGTGCCGAGGCCCATCGCGGACATCAGCACGAACAGCGCCGCGGCGACCGGCACGAGCCCGACCTCGCCGAAGACGCCGGTGGACATCAGGAGCAGCGCGGTCGCCGCGAGGGTGACGAGCGCGAGGCCGGCGGCGAGGGACTTTTCGAGGCGGACCCGGCCGACCAGGACCTTCCCGTTGACCTGGCCCATGATCACCAGGCCGACGGAGTTGAGCCCGAAGAGCAGACTGAAGGTCTGTGGGGAGGCGCCGTAGATCTCCTGGATCACGAACGGCGACGCGGAGATGTACGCGAACAGCGCGGCGAACACGAATCCGCCCGCGAGCATGTACCCGGTGAAGACCCGGTCGGCCAGCAGTCCGCGCATGGCGCGCAGCGCCTCGCCGACGCCGCCGCCGTGCCGCTGACCGGGCGCGAGGGTCTCGGGGAGCTTCGTCCAGACGACCACCGCCAGCGCGATGCCGACCGCCGTGAGGACCACGAACACGCCCCGCCAGTCGGTGACGCGCAGGATCTGCCCGCCGATGAGCGGGGCGACGACCGGGGCGACTCCGGAGATCAGCATCAGGGTGGAGAAGAAGCGGGCCATCGCCACGCCGTCGTACAGATCCCGTACGACGGCCCGGGCGATCACGATTCCGGCGGCGCCCGCGAGGCCCTGGGCGAGCCGGAGCGCGACGAGGAGTTCGACGTTCGGGGCGAGGGCGCACAGCGCGGTGGCCACGATGTAGACGACGAGGCCGGCCAGCAGCGGGCGCTTGCGGCCCCACCTGTCGCTCATCGGCCCGACCACGAGCTGTCCGAGCGCCATCCCCGCGAGGCACGCGGTGAGCGTGAGCTGCACGGTCGCGGCGGGCGCGTGCAGCGACTTGGTGACCGCCGGCAACGACGGGAGGTACATGTCCATCGCCAGCGGGGGCGTGGCGGTGAGACCGCCGAGGATCAGGGTGACGAGAAGTCCGGTACGGCGGAGGGCGCCGGCCTCCGCCGCCGCCTCCGGTGCGTCGGCGAGCACCGTGTTCGATGCGTCGGCGACCACCGTGTTCGGTACGTCGGCGACCACCATGTTCGATGCGTCGACCACCGCCTTCGGTATGTGCCCGTCCGGGCCCTTCTGGTCCCGCGTGGTGCGGCCACGCTCGGGCATGCGCCCCTCCCTCTCCGAGTACTCCGCCACCTATGCTCTCAGTTCGAACGGAGTGTTCGGGGTCACAGAGCAACCCGGGCCACAGAGCAAGGGGCGGGGATGACGGGCGAGCGCGCACGCGTGCGGTGGGGGATTCTGGCGACCGGCGGGATCGCCGCGGCGTTCGCGGCGGATCTCGTCGACATGCCGGACGCCGAGGTGGTGGCGGTGGCCTCGCGGACCGAGGCCTCGGCGAAGGCGTTCGCGGAGCGGTTCGGGATACCGAGGGCGTACGGGGACTGGGCGTCGCTCGCCGCGGACGAGGACGTCGACGTCGTGTACGTCGCCACCCCGCACTCGGCGCACCGGGTGGCCGCCGGGATGTGCCTGGAGGCGGGGCGCCATGTGCTGTGCGAGAAGGCGTTCACGCTGAACGCTCGGGAGGCGCAGGAGCTGGTCGCGCTCGCGAAGGAGCACGACAGGTTCCTGATGGAGGCCATGTGGATGTACTGCAATCCGCTGGTCCGGCGTCTGAAGGAGCTCGTCGACGAGGGGGCGATCGGCGAGGTCCGCACGGTGCAGGCCGATTTCGGCCTTGCCGGGCCCTTCCCGCCCTCGCACCGGTTGCGCGACCCCGCGCAGGGCGGCGGCGCGCTCCTGGATCTCGGCGTCTACCCGGTGTCGTTCGCGCAGCTGCTGCTCGGGGAGCCTTCGGACATCGCCGCGAGAGCAGTGCTCTCCGAAGAGGGCGTTGATCTCCAAACGGGTGCACTGCTCTCCTGGGAGAGCGGTGCTCTCGCTTCGGTGCACTGCTCCATCAGCGGCGGCACGGCCACCTCCGCCTCCGTCACCGGCTCCGAGGGCCGCATCGACATCCCGTACGGCTTCTTCTTCCCGGACCACTTCGTGCTGCACCGCGACGGCCGCGATCCCGAGACCTTCAAGGCCGATCCGGCGTCCGGCCCCCGCAACAGCCTCAAGCACGAGGCCGCCGAGGTGATGCGCGTCCTGCGCGCCGCCGAGACCGAGTCCCCGCTCGTCCCCCTCGACGGCACCCTCGCCGTCATGCGCACGCTCGACACGATCCGGGAGCAGATCGGCGTCCGCTATCCGGGCGAGACCGGCTGACCGGCCACGGCGGAACCCTCCCGTACGCTGCGGGTTCATGACTGACAGGCAGACGAAGACCGCGGTGGTGACCGGAGCGGGCTCTGGCATCGGCCGCGCGGTGGCCGTGGAACTTCTGCGCGCCGGCTGGTCGGTGGCGCTGGCCGGACGCCGGATCGAGACTCTGGAAGGGACGGCGGCCCTGGTGCCCGAGGGGACCTCGGTGGCCGTCCGGACCGACGTCGCGCGGCCCGACGACGTGGCCGCCCTCTTCGCCGCCGTGCGCGACCGCTTCGGGCGGCTCGACCTGCTGTTCAACAACGCCGGAACGTTCGGTCCGGGCGGTGTACCGCTCGAGGAGCTGCCGTACGAGGCCTGGCGGCACGTCGTGGACACCAACCTCAATGGCGCGTTCCTGTGCGCGCAGGCGGCGTACCGGCAGATGAAGGAGCAGGACCCGCAGGGCGGCCGGATCATCAACAACGGCTCGATCTCCGCGCACACGCCCCGGCCGCAGTCGATCGCGTACACCGCGACCAAGCACGCGCTGACGGGCCTGACCAAGTCGCTGTCGCTGGACGGGCGGCCGTACCGGATCGCCTGCGGTCAGATCGACATCGGCAACGCGGCCACCGACATGACCGAGCGGATGCAGACCGGAACGCTGCAGGCGAACGGCGAACTGGCGGTCGAGCCGGTGATGGACGTGGCCGATGTGGCGTGCACCGTCCGGCACATGGCGGAGCTGCCGCTGGAGGCGAATGTGCAGTTCGCGACGGTGCTGGCGACGGCGATGCCGTACGTGGGACGCGGCTGAGGCGACCGCGCCCGGGTCGTCAATGGCTCAACTTACACAAGCGGAAGCTGAACCTCCGGACCATATAGGCCGGTAGTGGGCTTATGCTCAACATCTCCTCCACCAGAGCTTCACACTTGGAGCAAGAGACTTCGGTACGACCACGGTCCACACCGAGGGGGAGGCGGCAGTTGTTCCGCGGCCCGGGTGGGGGCGGACCTCGCGCGGGACGGCGAGGTGTGCACCGGACCGCGGAACGGCTGCCCCGCAATCAGCGCCGGTGCCGTCCCTCCGCCGCATCGTCGGCGTCCCCGCAATCAACGCCGGTGCCCGTCCCTGCGCCGCATCGTCGGTCAGCGCCGGTGCCGTCCCTCCGCCGCATCGTCGGCGTCCCGGCGTCGGCGATTGCGCAGTGCCAGCGCCCCGCCCGCGAGCAGCGCGGCCACTCCCCCGGCGCCGCCGACCATCCCCCACGACGAGCCGTCCGCCGCCGCGCCGACCGGGGCGCCCGCCGCCGCCTTCGCCGCCTTCCGGGTGGGCGTCGCGCTCGCGCCGCCCTCGCTGAGCGGATCGACCAGCGTGCCGACCGGCTCAGCGTTCGCCGCCTTCCCGAAGCCCCAGTCGAGCAGCTGGGCCGTCTCCTCGTAGACGCCGCTGCCGCCGCTCTTGGGGTGCATCACCGTGACGAGGAGGGTCCGCCCGTCACGGGTCGCGGCGCCGGTGAAGGTGTTGCCGGCGTTGCTGGTGTAGCCGTTCTTCACCCCGATCAGTCCGTCGTACGTCCGCACCCCCCACGCGCCGGTGAGCAGGCGGTCGGTGTTCTGGATCTGGAAGGTCTTCTTGCCGCCAGCCGGGAACG
Organism: Streptomyces sp. NPDC048415; assembly: GCF_040651675.1. NCBI lineage: Bacteria > Bacillati > Actinomycetota > Actinomycetes > Kitasatosporales > Streptomycetaceae > Streptomyces > Streptomyces sp. NPDC048415. The sequence goes on from NZ_JBEZKJ010000064.1 coordinate 44,883, forward strand.
CGACGGTCTTCGTCGCGCAGTAGCCGCGGAAGTCGGCGTCGGCGAGCCCGTGCCGGGCGAAGAGCGTCAGGTCGTACGCGGACGACAGCTGACCCTTGTGGTCGAAGCCGTCAGGACTGACCACCTGCGTGTCCAGCGCCTGCAGATCCCTCGCCTTGGCCTGCATCTGTGCGACCGTCTTGTCGATGCCGCCGTTCATATGGCTGAGCACGTGCACCGCGTCGTTGCCTGAGCGCAGGAACACGCCCTGCCACAACTGCTCGACGGTGTACGTGATGCCGGGCTTGATGCCGACGAGGCTGGAGCCCGCCGGGATCCCGGCGAGGTCGGCGGCGGTCACCTCGTGCTTCTCGGTCCGCTCGAACTTCTTCAGCACGGTGTCCGCGAACAGCATCTTCAGGGTGGAGGCGGGCGCGAGCCGCCGGTGCGCGTTGTACGCGGCGAGCACCTCGCCGCTGTCCTGGTCCGCGACGAGCCAGGCGCGGGCGGTGAGTCTCTTGGGCAGCCCTGAGGCACCCAGCATCTGAACTCCGGTGCGGCCGAGGCGCTCACCGCCGATCGTGGTCGCGGCGGACGCGGGGGCGGCGGCCCACGGGACGGCGGTGGCCGCGGCGAGACCGAGAGCGGCACGGCGGGACAGCCGAGAAGAATCACGCATCCCGGGACCGTACAAAGTGAGTCCGTGAGGCCGCACGGCGGGGTCACAAAGAAAAGTGAAGGCGCTCTCAAAGAGGCGGCAAAGGGGCGCGGGCCCACCCCCGTGCGCCCATCCACCGTCCCACCGGGAGACGCACACCGGGCGGGCCCGCTGTTCTTCACCGAAGGGCCACTCAACAGGCGTTTCCTGGCAGCAGACCCTTGAGACGTTAGGAATCAGCTGTCTGACGGAATATTGATTTCGGGCCTTGCTTTCTCAGCTCTCACACATCTCTTACTCAGCCCCGCTCAAAGGTTCCTCCATAGCTTGTGGCCGCGCCCACAGCGGGCGCCATGAACCTTTGAGGAACGGGATGTTTGGCATCTATCTCAAGCGTGAGCTGAGCCGGCGCAAGAAGGCGGCCCTGGTCATCGCCATGGGTCTGGCGCTCGGTATCGCGCTGGTCATCACCGTCAACTCGGTGTCGGCCGGCATGCAGCAGGCTCAGGACAAGGTCCTGAAGTCGCTGTACGGGCTCGGCACCGACATGACGGTCACCAAGGCCCAGGCCGCGCCGACGAGCAACTCCTCGGGCCGACCGAAGTTCAACTTCGACGCCAAGTCCAACGACAGCAAGGCGTCGCAGAGCTCGGACCGCGTGATGACGCAGGGCGGTCAGTCCCTGAAGTCCTCGCTGGTCACGAAGGTCGCCGCGCAGAAGGGCGTGTCGGAAGCGGTGGGCTCGCTGAGCCTGAACGTCACCAAGGTCAACGGCTCCTTCACGCAGGGCAAGGCGAAGTCGTCCACCACCACCCAGCAGCAGGGCGGCCCCGGCGGCGGCCAGGGCGGCAGCAGCACCGGCCAGCCGCAGGTGCAGGGCGGCGGCGCCTCCTTCGACGTGAACTCGTACTCCGTCGCGGGCGTCGACGTCACCAACCAGGGCCTCGGCCCGCTGGCCACCTCGAAGATCAGCACGGGCAAGACCTTCACGGCGGCGCAGACCAACGCGAAGGTCGCGGTGCTCAGCAAGTCGTACGCCAAGGAGAACAAGAAGACGGTCGGCAAGACCGTCACGATCTCCGGCACCAAGTACACGATCATCGGTATCGCCACGCCGGACAGCAGCGAGTCCACGACCGACGTGTACCTGCCGCTGAAGCAGGCGCAGACGCTGGGTGACTCCAAGGACAAGGTCACCACGATCTACGTCAAGGCGACCGACTCGAAGCAGATCAACACGGTCAAGGCGACCATCCAGAAGAACATCTCGGGTACGACGGTCACCACCTCCGCCGACCTCGCGGACACCGTCTCCGGCTCGCTGTCGACCGCCTCGAACCTGGCGACCAGCGTCGGCAAGTGGCTGTCCATCGCGGTGCTCGTGGCCGCGTTCCTGGTGGCGGCGCTGCTCACCTCCTCCGCCGTCTCCCGCCGGGTGCGTGAGTTCGGCACCCTGAAGGCGCTCGGCTGGCCCTCCCGCAAGGTCACCCGTCAGGTCGTCGGCGAGTCCATCGTGAACGGTCTGCTCGGCGGCGCGCTCGGCATCGCCCTCGGCCTCGGCGCGGCGTACGCGGTGACGGCGATCAGTCCGAAGCTGACGGCGGATCTCGGCTCCACCGGCGGCGGCATGGGCGGCGGACCGGGTGGCGGCGGACCCGGTCGGCAGGCGGCTTCGGCGGCCAAGAACACCATGGAGATCGCGCTGTCGGCGCCGGTCTCGCTGACCACCATCGCGCTCGCGGCGGGTCTGGCCATCGCGGGCGGTCTGATCGCCGGTGCGATGGGCGGCTGGCGCGCCTCCCGGATGCGCCCCGCTGACGCGCTGCGCAGCGTCTCGTAACTCGCCCTCGGGCTACCCCCCTTGAGCTGGGGCGCCGCGTCCGTTCCCCCCGGGTCGCGGCGCCCCACCCCCTTTCTTCCTCACCTTCTTCATCCTCGGAGAACCTCATGTACAAGCTCACCGGCGTCACCAAGCGCTACACGCGGGGCAAGGAGACCGCGGAGGCGCTGCGCGGCGTCGACCTCGCCATCGAGGACGGCGACCAGCTCGTCATCCAGGGCCCCACGGGTGGCGGCAAGTCCACCCTGCTGCAGATGATCGGCGGCCTGGACCGCCCGACCTCCGGCAGCGTCGAGCTGGACGGCGTGGACCTCGCCTCGATCAGCGAGGCGAAGCTGACCCGGCTGCGCGCCGAGAAGATCGGCATCATCTTCCAGGCGTTCAACCTCATCCCGACGCTGACCGCGCAGGAGAACGTCGAGACCGCCCTCGTACCGCTGGGTGTGAAGCCCGCGGAGCGGCGCGAGCGGGCGGCTCAGGCCCTGAGTTCGGTCGGCCTCGGCGACCGCCTGAGCCATGCGCCGAGCGAGCTGTCCGGCGGTCAGCAGCAGCGCGTCGCCATCGCCCGCGCGCTGGTCAAGAAGCCGAAGGTACTGCTGGCCGACGAGCCGACCGGCAACCTCGACGAGGGCACCCGCGACGACATCATGGGCCTGCTCGAAGGCCTGTGGCACGAGTACGGGCTGACGTTCATCATGGTCACCCACGACTCGTCCATCGCCCGTCGCGCGCCGCGCCTGGCGACCATCAAGGCCGGACGGATCACTCTGACCGAGCAGGGCGGCGCGCGCCGTGCGGCGCCTCAGCAGTACGCCCAGCAGCGGGGCTTCTGATCCGTCGGCGGCTGCGGGGCCGCTCGCCGTACGACAACGCGGTCGGCCTCGGTCAACCGCGCGGCGGCGAGCGGCCCTTCGGCGATCGCGCCCGCGTTCTTCGGCGTGTGCGGGGCGGTTACGCCTGGCCGGTCTCGAAGCGGGTGATCCTGCCGCCGTCGTCGACGGTGAAGCTCCACCGCGTCTTCATCTCGCCCCAAGTGTCGTTGTTGTAGCGGGCGATCAGGGAGTGGCCGCCGTTGGACTCGTTGTCGACGTCCATGTGGCCGTGGGAGGAGAAGATCTCCCGGTCGGTCCATTCGTCCAGGTCCCGGTCGGAGCCGTCGTCGGACATGGTGGCGCCGGGCGCGAGGAGCGCCTGGAAGGCCACGCGGTCGTGGGCGTTCACGGCGGTGACGAAGGCCCGGACGGCCGGATCGCTGAGTTTCGCTACCTGAATCGTCATGGCAGTCAGACTCACACCGGTCCCCGGCGCCCGCCACCCGAACGGCGGCCCGGGCACGCCCGACGGGTGTGATCGGTGCGACGGTGGACACGCGGGAGGGGCTGTTGCCGCCGTCTGCTGTCCGCCGTCTGCTCTGGGAGTCACCGTGACCTGTTTCGACCGACGTGATCTGGGACTGCTGCTGCTCCGCCTGGGCGCGGGCGGGGTGTTGGCCGCGCATGGGACGCAGAAGTTGTTCGGCTGGTTCGGCGGAGGCGGTCTCGAGGGGACCGGCGCGGCCATGGAGGCCATGGGCTACGCGCCGGGGAAGGCGAGCGCGACGGCGGCGGGCCTCGCGGAGGCGGGGGCGGCACGCTGCTGGCGCTGGGCCTCGCGACCCCGGCGGCC
>NZ_JBEZKJ010000065.1:0-46795 GCF_040651675.1 Streptomyces sp. NPDC048415
GCGGTCGCCGGCCGGGGCTCACCCGTGCGAAGTGTTACGCCGCCTTCGCCTTCGTGGCGTACATGTCCACGTACTCCTGACCCGACAGGCGCATGACCTCGGTCATCACGGAGTCGGTCACGGCCCGCAGGACGTAGCGGTCGCGGTCCATGCCCTCGTACCGGGAGAACTCCATGGCCGCGCCGAAGCGGACCGTGACCCGGCCGGGGCGCGGGAAGCCGGCGCCGCCGGGCTGGATCTTGTCCGTGCCGATGATGGCGAACGGGACGACGGGCGCGCCGGTCATCAGGGTCAGCCGGGCGATGCCGGTACGGCCCCGGTAGAGACGGCCGTCGGGGGAGCGGGTGCCCTCCGGATAGATGCTGAAGACCTTGCCCTCCTCCAGCACCCGGCGCCCGGTCATCAGCGCCGCCACACCGCCGCGACCACCGTCCCGGTCGACCGGGATCATGCCGACGCCGGTGAAGAACCAGGCCATCACCCGGCCCTTGAGGCCCTTGCCGGTGACGTACTCGTCCTTGCCGATGAAGAAGACCTGACGGTCGCAGAAGAGCGGCATGATCATCGAGTCGATGAACGTGAGGTGGTTGCCGGCCAGGATGACCGGACCGTCGCCCGGGATGTGCTCCACGCCCTCCACCCGTGGGCGGAACATCAGGCGCATGATCGGTCCGAGCACTGCCTTGATGAGCGCGAAGCGGGACAACGGGCCCTCCGGTGTCAAGGGATTCGGTATGAGTCTGTGCAGGTGAGGACGATACTCGCGGCCCCGGGGGTATTGCACATCGGGCACGTCGGGTTCACCGAGGTCTTACTCATTGTTGACGCACGTTTACCTGCGGTGTCGCGCCGTGGGTCGCGCGTAACGTGACCGCCACGATGTGACGGAGATCGCCCTTGGAGCCCGCCGGACGCGTACCCGATACGGTCCGCGCCAAGCCGACGCATCGTCAGATCGTTGTCCTCGGACGACATCCAGCGTCACCCTCGTGTTCCCGCCGGCGTCTCCCCTCCGTCATGCGCGCGCCCCTACGATCGGCCCGCACTGGCGACGACAGGACGACGGAGGCGCTCATGGGAACGCAGGACTCGGACGAGCGGGCACGCGGGACCGGACGGCGGGCACTGCTCGGCGCGGCGGTGCTCGGGGCGGGCGCGGTGCTCGGGGCGGCGGGCACGGCGAGAGCCGCCGACGCGCGGCACGCGGGCGGCGGGCTGAAGAGCCTGCCCGTGCCTACGGTCATCGGACACCGCGGGGCCAGCGGCTATCGGCCGGAGCACACCTTCGGCTCCTACCAGCTGGCCCTCGACCTGGGCGCGGACATCATCGAGGCCGGTGACCTGGTGCCCACCAAAGACGGCCACCTCGTATGCCGTCACGAGCCCGAAATCGGCGGGACGACGGACGTCTCGGCACACCCCGAGTTCGCCGACCGCAAGACCACCAAGACGCTCGACGGGGTCGCCACGACAGGCTGGTTCACCGAGGACTTCACGCTCGCCGAGCTGAAGACCCTGCGGGCGATAGAGCGCATCCCCGCCAACCGCCCGCACAACACCCTCTACGACGGCCGCTGGGAGATTCCCACCTTCGAAGAGGTGCTCCAGTGGCAGGACGAGCAGACCCGGCGGCGCGGCAAGCAGGTCTGGATCTACCCCGAGACCAAGCACCCCACCTACTTCCGGGCCCTCGGCCTCGGCCTCGAGGAGCGGGTCGCCACGCTGCTGCGCAAGTACGGCAAGGACAAGAAGAACTCGCCGGTCATCCTGCAGTCCTTCGAGCCGAGCAGCATCCAGCGGCTGAACAAGCTCCTCGGCAACCCGCTCGTCGTGCTGCTCTCCAGCGCGAACACCCGGCCCTGGGACTTCGTCACGGCGGGCGACCCGCGCACGGTCGCCGACCTCGTCACGCCCAAGGGCCTGGAGTGGATCGCCTCGTACGCCCAAGGCATCGGCCCCACCCTCGACCTGGTCATACCGAAGGACGCGAGCGGCAACCTCACCACGCCGACCACGCTCGTCGCCGACGCGCACGACGCGGGCCTGATCCTGCACCCGTACACCATGCGCAACGAGAACCCCTTCCTGCCCGCGAACTTCCGCAAGGGCACCGACCCGACCGCCTACGGTGACGCCTTCGGCGCGTTCAAGACGTACTTCGAGACAGGTATCGACGGCGTCTTCTCCGACAACGCGGACACCGCGCTGATGGCCCGCGCGGCCTTCGTCAACGGATGACCCCGCCACCCCGGATGGGGTGACAACCGGCCGCCCCGGCAACCTCCTGCCGGGGCGGCCGCGTCGTGCCGCATATGACCCACGAGATGGTTTCCACGCTGCGCCCGCTGCTCGCCGCCGAGGCCTCCGCCGAGGCATATGCGTCCGGCGCCGAGCAGAGCGACCTTGAACAGGCCGTCTGGCTGCGCCTGCTGGAGCGCCTCGACTCGGACAGGCCGCCCGTCGATCCGCAGGGGTGGTTGCGCCGCGCCGTGCGCTCCGAGGCCCGGCGTAGCCGTCGTACGGCCCGCGCCGAACAGCCGTACGCCTCCGATCCCGCCGATGACAGCGGGCCGGGACCCGAGCAGCAGGCCATGACCGCCGACCGCCATCGCGCCCTGCACGCCGCGGTGCGCCGCCTGCCCGGCCGCTGCCCGAGTCTCATGGCGGCGCTGCTCTCCCCGAAGGACCTCACCTACCGGGAGATCGCAGGGGAGTTGGGTATCTCACAGGGCAGTCTTGGTCCGGAACGTTCCAGATGCCTGGGATGTCTGCGTCGATTGCTCGCGGTGGAGGTTGCGACTCGCTGACGGCGGGGATAGGAGTGAGGGACGACTGGTGGAACAGGTGAGCGGGAGGCATGCACACATGGGCATGAGCGTGACCATCTCGGCGGCGACCGAGCAGGACGCCGAACAGATCCTCAAGCTGCAGTACCTCTGCTACCAGAGCGAGGCCGAGCTGTACGGCGACTACGGCATCGAGCCGCTCACGCAGCCGCTCGACTCCCTCAGGGCGGAACTGGCCGAGGGCACGGTGCTGGTGGCCCGGCTCGGAGCGGAGGTGGTGGCCTCGGTGCGCGGCGCCGTGGACGCGGAGGGCACGGCCCGCATCAACAAGCTCATCGTCCACCCGCGCATGCAGCACCACGGCCTCGGCGGACGCCTGCTCGCCGCGATCGAGGCGCGGCTCGGCGCCGACGGCACGGCCAAGTCCTTCCAGCTCTTCACCGGCCACCGCAGCGAGCGCAATCTGCGCCTATACCGCAAGCACGGCTACGCGCCGGTCTCCCAGGAGCGCGTCGACGACCGGCTCACGCTGGTGACCCTGGCCAAGGGCGCCGACGCGAGCGCGTACGCCGCCAGCGCCTGACCTACGCCGACTGCTCGGCCGTACGCGCCTTGCGCAGCCAGTACATCGCCGACAGCGGCAGCAGCACCGGGATGAACAGATAGCCCATGCCGTAGTCCGACCACACCGTCGCGTCGGGGAAGGCGGACGGCTCCACCAGCGTCCAGGTCCCGACGGTCAGCACGCCCGCGAGCTCGGCGGCGCAGCACACCAGCGCCGCCTTGCGTGCCGTCTCCCCGCCGCGTACGAGCGAGTACGTGATGAACCCGTAGACGACGCCGGCGACCGCGGACAGCGAGTAGGCGAGCGGGGCCTTGTCGAACTCCGTCGAGATCTGCACGGCGGAGCGCGAGACCGCGCCGACGACCATCACGCCGTACAGCCACAGCAGCAGGATGCCCGGGCCGTTGATGAGCCGCGTCCGCTTCTTCTTCTTCTTCTTCTCGACCACGGTGACCTCGGCCTTCGTCACGTCAGCCTCCCCAGATGTCATACAGGCGCACTTCGAGCACGGCGAGGACCACACCGCCGGCCGCCACCGTGACCGAGCCCCAGCGGGTGCGCTCCGCCAGCGACATGAAGCCCGCCGCCGGAATGCACGCGAAGGCGCCGAGCAGATAGGCCACGAAGATCGTCGTGCCCTGGTCCGGCTTCTCGCCGCGCGCCAGCTGGACAATGCCGATCACGAGCTGGATCACGGCGAGCAGCGACACCACGGCCATGCCGATGAAGTGCCAGTCCTTCGTGGGCTGATCACGGTAGGCGGCCCAGCCGCACCAGGCGGCGAGCGCGAGCGCGGCGACGGCCGTCGCGACCGTCAGGGCATCAAGCATGCCGTGACCCTATTACGGGCCAAAAGACCCGATGCGCTCGACCCCGGGGTGCCCCGTAGGGTCGAGGGCATGAAGATCCACGCTGAAGCCCTCCTGTTCGACAACGACGGAACGCTCGTCTCATCCCTCGAGTCGGTGAACCGGTGCTGGACGCGCTGGGCACAGGAGTACGGCATCACCGCCGAGGACTTCGCCCGGATCGAACTGCACGGCCGTCCCGCCATCGAGATAGCCGCCGACCTGCTGCCCGCCGACATCGTCCCCGAGGCCCTCGCGCGCATCGAGCAGCTGGAGGTCGAGGACGTGCCCGGCGGGGTCGTGGCGCTGCCCGGCACCCTCGCGCTCCTCGACTCGCTGCCCGCCGAGCGCTGGGCCGTGGTCACCTCCGCCACTCGCCGGCTGGCCGAGGCCCGGCTCGACGAGGTCGGCATCCGCCCCAAGACGCTGATCGCCGCCGACGACATCACCCGCGGCAAGCCCGACCCCGAGCCCTACCTCCTCGCCGCCCGCGAACTGGGCGTCGACCCGGCCCGCTGTGTCGTCTTCGAGGACGCCCCCGCCGGTCTCCAGGCCGGCCGCGCCGCCGGCATGACCACCGTGGCGTTGGCCACAACCCACCAGCCCCACGAGCTGCACGCCGACCTGGTGGTCGAGGACCTCTCCGCCCTGTCCGTACTGGTCACGGCCCAGGGAGTGGAGATCTCCGGCTGAGGCCGCACAGTGTCCACCGCTGTCCGCTATTCGGACAGCGGTGGCGGGCCCCAGCTGTGGGTCTGCTTTACTTGATCCCATGACCACGACGAGCAGCCGCACCTTTGCGACCGAGGCGACCATGACGCCCGGTGCTCGTTGTATGTGTCGAATGTGCGCCTTCTAGAGGGCCCTCGCACCATCGCCTGATCTCGCGCCCCGAAGCGAGATCGCCGCGCCCTGTGTCCGTACCGCGTACGTGACCGGGCAGCCCCGCGCACAAGTTCTCCCTCCGGATCCCCGGATCCACCCGGTTTCATCGCCACCGCGAGAACCGTGCCGCGTTCAAGACCGAATGCACCCGTGCCCGGCGCACACCCACGCCCTGCACTCGACAGTGACGGAACCCCAGTGATCACGACAACGGGCCTCACCAAGGTCTACCGCTCGCGCGGCCGTGAAGTGACCGCCCTCGACGGCGTCGATCTGCACGTCCGCGAAGGAGAGGTGTACGGCGTCATCGGCCAGTCCGGCGCCGGCAAGTCCTCGCTCATCCGCTGCGTCAACCTCCTGGAGCGCCCCACCTCCGGCACGGTCAGCGTCGCCGGACAGGACCTCACCGCCCTCGCGGGGCGCGGCCCGCGCGCGGGCAGGGAACTCCGCAGGGCGCGCAGCCACATCGGGATGGTCTTCCAGCACTTCAACCTGCTGTCCTCGCGCACCGTCCAGGACAACGTCGAGCTGCCGCTCGAAATCCTCGGCAAGGCGGGGAAGGAACGCTCCGCCAAGGCGCTCGAACTGCTCGACCTGGTCGGCCTCTCCGACAAGGCCAAGGCCTTTCCGGCGCAGCTCTCCGGCGGTCAGAAGCAGCGCGTCGGCATCGCCCGCGCCCTGGCCGGCGACCCGAAGGTGCTGCTCTCCGACGAGGCGACCAGCGCCCTCGACCCGGAGACCACCCGCTCCATCCTCCAGTTGCTGCGCGACCTGAACCGGCAGCTGGGCCTGACCGTGCTGCTCATCACCCACGAGATGGACGTCGTCAAGACCATCTGCGACTCGGCCGCCCTCATGGAGAACGGCCGCATCATCGAGTCCGGCACGGTCAGCGAGCTGCTCGCGACGCCCGGCTCCGAGCTGGCCGAGTCGCTCTTCCCGGTCAGTGGCGAGGCCTCCGGCGACGACCGCACCGTCATCGACGTCACCTTCCACGGCGAGGCCGCGACCCAGCCCGTCATCTCCCAGCTCTCGCGCACGTACAACATCGACATCTCGATCCTCGGCGCGGCGATGGACACCGTCGCGGGCAAGCAGGTCGGCCGGATGCGCATCGAACTGCCCGGCCGTTACGAGGAGAACGTCGTGCCGATCGGGTTCCTCCGTGAGCTGGGCCTGCAGATCGACGTCCTTGGCGAGGAGCCCGTACTGGTGAAGGATGGTGCCAAGTGACCTGGTCCGAGATGCAGCCGCTGCTGTCCCAGGCGTGCTGGGACACGCTCTACATGGTCGGCTGGTCCACCCTCATCGCGATCGTGGGCGGTCTGCCGCTCGGCATCCTGCTCGTCCTCACCGACCGCGGCGGACTGCTCCAGAACGTCGTCGCGAACAAGGTCATCGGGCAGGTCGTGAACATCGCCCGCTCGATGCCGTTCATCATCCTGATGGTCGCGCTGATGAACTTCACCCGCACGATCACGGGGACGACGATCGGCCGCGAGGCCGCCATCGTGCCGCTGGCCATCGGCGCGATTCCCTTCTTCGCGCGTCTGGTTGAGACGGCTGTCCGTGAAGTGGACGGCGGGCTCGTCGAGGCCGTGCAGTCCATGGGCGGCAACACCTGGACCGTCGTGCGCAAGGTCCTCGTACCTGAGTCGCTGCCTTCGCTGATCTCCTCCGCGACCACCACGATCGTCGCCCTCATCGGCTACTCCGCGATGGCCGGCACCGTCGGCGCCGGCGGCCTCGGCGACATCGCCATCCGCTACGGCTACCAGCGCTTCGAGACCGGACTGATGTGGATCACCGTGGCGATCCTCGCCGTGGTCATCTCGCTCATCCAGTTCGCGGGCGACTACGCCGCCCGTGGTCTGCACCGACGCGGCGGGCAGTCCGGTGCCGCGCCGAAGCTGAGGCTGCTGAAGGCCAGGGAGCCCGCGACCGCGGACGTCGGCAAGGTCGCCTGAGGTCGTCCGAGTTCCCCGCTCACCCACCCGCAGATTTCCCCGTACCACCCCACACGGGGACAGCTACACCCAAATGGAAAGGCACTTTTCGTGCGTAACGCCACCAAAATCACCACCGCCGTCTTCGCCGCCGGAGCCCTTACGCTCGGTCTCTCCGCCTGCGGTTCGGACAAGGGCTCCGCCTCCTCCGACACCAGCGGTCCGCTGATCGTCGCCGCGAGCCCCACCCCGCACGCCGAGATCTTGAACTACGTCAAGAAGAACCTGGCGAAGAAGGCGGGACTCGACCTGGAGGTCAAGGAGTTCCAGGACTACATCGTGCCGAACACGGCGACCGAGGACGGCTCGGTGGACGCCAACTACTTCCAGAACCAGCCGTACCTCGACGACTTCAACAAGAAGCGCGGCACCCACATCGTGCCCGTCGTCACGGTGCACCTGGAGCCGCTCGGCCTCTACTCCCACAAGGTCAAGAGCGCCGACGCGCTGAAGAGCGGTGCGACCATCGCCGTCCCGAACGACGCCGTCAACGAGGCGCGCGCCCTGAAGCTGCTCGCCGCCAACGGGCTCATCACGCTCAAGGACGGCGCCGGCACTGAAGCGACCCCGCAGGACATCTCCAAGAACCCGAAGAACCTCAAGTTCAAGGAGGTCGAGGCGGCCCAGACCCCGCGCTCCCTGGACGACGTGGACGCCGCGGTCGTCAACGGCAACTACGCCATCTCCGCCGGACTCAAGCCCGCCAAGGACGCCCTCGTCCTGGAGTCGGCGAAGAACAACCCGTACGGCAACTTCCTCGCCGTCAAGAAGGGCAACGAGGACGACCCGCGTGTGAAGAAGCTCGCCAAGCTCCTCACCTCGCCCGAGGTCAAGAAGTTCATCGAGGACAAGTACGCCGGCTCCGTCATCCCGTCCTTCTAAGCCGTTCCAGGGGGCGAACGCGCTGCGCAAGCACGGCATATCGGCGGCGGCCGCCGCACTGGCCCTCGGCCTCGGCGTGAAAGCCCGTGGCTCGGGTTCGGACTCCGGAAGCGGTGGTGGTGAAAGCGACGCCCTGGTCGTCGGCGCCACCGCCGTCCCGGCGGGCGAGGTCCTGTCGTAGGTGGAGGACACCTCACTGGTCGCGAGCCCCTGAAGGCACGAACCGGGCACCCGGTTGTAGTCGGCGATGACAATTCTGGTGTCGCCGTAGCCTCCTGCCGACGTTCATGTCGTGGGGCCCCGTCAGCGATCCCGTCCGAGGTGAAGAAGTTCATCGAGGACGAGTGCAAGGGCTCGTCCCGCCGGTCACCTCCGGCTGAGGCGCCGCTCTCGTCACCGCACGGGGTTCACTCCATTACCCGGAGTGGACCCCGTTGTGCGGTTCAGTGGTTTCATGCTGCATGCTGGGCAGTTCAGCGGGCCGACTGGTTTCCCGGGCCCGAAGTCCCCGACGGTTACGGAGCGGCGCATGACGAGCACCTTCCCCGACATCTCCATCAGCACGGAGCGGTTGGTCCTGCGTGCGCTCGACGAGGACGACGTGCCCGCGCTGGCCGAGATGATGAACGACGAGATGGTGGCGGCCTGGACGTCGGTGCCGCAGCCCTTCACCGAGGACGGCGCCTGCACCTGGATCACCGAGTACGCGCCCACGGAACGTACCGCGGGCCGTGGACTCGACCTCGCCGTCACCGAGTTCCTCACCCAGCGCCTGGTCGGCGTCATCCAACTGGGCAAGACGAACTGGCATGTGCGGTCCACCGAACTCTCGTACATCATCGCCCCCTGGGCACGCGGCGAGGGCTACGCCTCCGAGGCGGCGCTCGCCACCGCCCAATGGCTCTTCCGCGACCAGAAGTTCGAGCGCATCGAACTGCGCACGGCCGCCGACAACACCGCCTCGCAGCAGGTCGCCCAGAAGATCGGCTGCATCAGTGAGGGAGTGCTCCGCAACGCCTGCATAGCGCGCACCCGTACCGAGGACGGCCGCTGGGTCGACCTGCGCACCGACTTCATCGTGTGGAGCCTGCTGCCGGAGGACCTCGACGGTGTCGGCGAGCAGCTCGCCGACACCGGCGGTTTCACGTCGTTCTCCGACTGGAACTGAGTAGCTACGTCCGACAGGGACACCGAGAAGATCCGAAGTACGGGAGACCTCGAACCGGGCCCCGAGAGCCACTGGAGTCTGGGATTCCGGGAGCTCCGGACCGGAATCCGCGGGACCGCTCCCACGCCCGGAGCCCGTCGCGGCGCGGCCCCGGCCGCACCAGGTACCCTCACGGAGCCCGCTCTCGGGCTGCCCCCTGACTACCTGCGAAGACCTTCTGGAGACTGACGACGATGGCCGACCGGGTCACGGTGATCGGCTGGGACGGCTCGCCGCTGACCGCCGCGGCGCGCTCGGCGCTCGGTGCCGCCACGCTGGTGGCCGGCGCGGCACACCACCTCGCGCTCCCCGAGGTCCCCGCGACCGCCGAACGCATCCGCCTCGGCAGCGTCGCCCTCGCCGCTCGCCGGATCGCCGGCCACCGGGGCACCGCCGTCGTCCTCGCCGATGGGGACCCGGGCTTCTTCGGAGTCGTACGCACCCTGCGAAGCCCCGAGTTCGGCCTGGAGGTCGAAGTGGTGCCCGCCGTCTCCTCGGTGGCCGCCGCCTTCGCCCGCGCCGGAATGCCCTGGGACGACGCACACGTGGTCGTCGCACATCCCCGCACCCTGCGACGCGCGGTGAACGTATGCCGCGCCCACACCAAGGTCGCCGTTCTTACGTCCCCCGGTGCCGGACCCGCCGAACTCGGCCTGCTCCTCGAAGGGGTGCACCGCACCTTCGTCATCTGCGAGGAACTCGGCACCGCGCGCGAACAGGTCACGATCCTCACCTCCGACAAGGCCGCCGACCACACCTGGCGCGACCCCAACGTCGTCATCGTCATCGGAGGCTTCGTGGCCGCGGCCGAGGGCGGCGGCTGGATCGCCGGACGTGACCCGGGAGCCGGACCGCGCGGCTGGGCGCTGCCCGCCGGGGCGTACGGCGGCGCGCTCGGCGAAGGAGAAACGGATCTGCTGCGCGCCGCCCAACTCGCCCGTCTGGGACCGCGCGTCGGCGACCTCGTATGGGACATCGGCTCCGGCAGCGGCGCCTTCGCCACCGAGGCGGCACGCACCGGCGCCGCCGTCATCGCGGTCGACCGCAACCCCGGCTCCTGCGCCCGCACCGAGGAATCCGCCCGCCGCTTCGGCGTCCAGATGCAGATCGTGCACGGCAGCGCGCCGCACATTCTGGACAACCTCCCCGAACCCGACGTCGTCCGGGTCGGCGGCGGGGGAGTGGCGGTGGTCTCGGCCGTCGCCGACCGCCGTCCGCAGCGCATCGTCACGCACGCCGCGACCCGTGACGCGGCCGAACTCATCGGCCGCGACCTGACGGAGCACGGCTACCAAGTCGAGTGCGCGCTCATTCAGTCCGTCGAACTCGATACGAGGGCCTGGACGGAGAAGGAGCGGAGCGTCGCGTTCCTGCTCAGCGCACTGCTGCCCGACCGCGCCCCGTGATCCTGTTGTCGTACTGCGCGCGGTAGGCTGGCCGATCGTTGTACCGCTCCGGGTGATCGACCTTTCGTCGGTCAATGTCCGGAAAACGCGCCCGTTTTGAGGCGTGTGTGGTACGGCAGAACCTGAGGACGCGCAACGTGGCGCAGTCCACAGCGGGCGCTCGCGGATCAAGCTGTCGCGAGGGCGGGACGACCGGGACAATGCCAGTTAATGGCTTTGTCGTCTTTGTTGGCCGGTCGTTCGTGCCGCTGGGCACGCACGCTCGTTCTTCACTGTGGGGCGGTCGGTGCGCCGTTCCGGGCGAGCTGGACTTGGAAGCACTAACCGATGGGCGAGGGGTACGCATGACCGACACCGGCCAGGTCCCGGGCGAGGGACTGCCGGAGAACGCAGGCATGGTGGAGCAGCCGGGCGTCACCGCGCCGGGCGCGTACACCTTCCTCGACCCCTCCGAGAACCCCGCCGAGGACGACGACCTGCTCCTGATGCCGGGCGCGCCGGGAGCACAGGGCGCGTGGGGCAACGAGGTGCCGCCGCCGACTCCGATGCCGTTCGTCCATGAGCAGGGTCTCGTGCACGAGCAGGGTCTCGTTCATGAGCCCGGCCCGCACGAGATGGCCGGGCGCGACAGTGGTTCGGTCGACCTCGGCGGCGTCCGCGCGCCGAACCCGGCGCCCGCCGCGCAGCCCACGCCGCCGCGTCGTCCGCTGCACCTCGGGCCGCCCACGCCGGACGGCTCCTCGAGCCCGGTGCGCTCGCTGGCCGACCGCGGCCCGGCCGGTGCGCCGCCGAGCCCCGCTCCCGTAACTCCCGTACGGCATGCCGGACCGCCGACGGTCGGGCCCGAGTACCTCGACGTGGCGCAGTTCGGCGAGACTCCGCCGCAGGGTGCGGTGCCGTGGGGCGCTCCGCCGGTGACGCCCGAGGCAGCGGCTGCAGAAACGGTCGTCCCAGAGGCGGGAGAGCTGCCCGAGGCGGCGACGGACGCCGACTCCGTGACGGCCGCCGAGCCCGACTTCGTCGTTGACTCCGGGACGGTTCCCGAGGCAGCGCAGGGCACGGAGGACCAGCAGGCTACGCAGGCCCACCAGGCCTCGGACACCCACCAGACGTCGGACGCCGACCAGTTCGCGGACGCCGCTCAGATCCCGGGTCCGGCGCACGCCCCTCAGGCCCCGGAGACGGCCGAGGCATTCCAGGCCCCGGAGGCGGCGGAGGCCCAAGCGCCCCCAGCCCCGGTCCCGGCCCCGGAGGCATCCCTCGCCCCCCAGGCGCCGTTGGGCGAGCAGGCTCCCGACGCCGCGGCCGCGCTGGATGGCTCGCCCGCCCCTCATACCCCGGCCGCGACGCCCTTCCCGGCGACCCCGGACATCTCGCAGGCCGTACAGGCGCGGGACAGCGCGGCGCCCGCCGATGATCCCCACGCGCCCGCACTCGCCCAGCCTGTGTCGGACGAAGAGCACTTCACGCCCGCGCAGCACCTGACATCCGTACAGCACGCCTTGCCCGTACAGCACGCCGTGCCCGTACAGCACCCCGTGCCCGTACAGGACCCCGCTTTCGCGCAGGACCCCGCTTCCGCGCAGGACTCTCAGGCAGCGCACGCGGGCCCGTCGCAGGTCTCCGACCCGGCGGCGTACGGAGCCGACTCGGCCGGTGCCGAGACCCAGGGCCCGGGTCGGCCCGCGCAGTTCGCGGACCCCGGTGTCCATATTCCGGGACCCGCCGCTCAGTTCGCGGACGCGGTGTCCCCCGGGCAGTCCGCGCAGCCGCTCGTGGCCGCCGCAGCGCACGCTCCCGAGGCCGCGCACGCTGCCCACGCGGCGCTCGCCCCCGACACCTCGCACGGCCGGGCGGTCCCCGGCCTGGAAGCCTTCCCGGTCCAGGAGTTCGCGCAGGCCGCCACGTTCTCGGAGACCGGCACGGCCGAGCCGCTGCACGCTGTTCCGGTCGGCGTGGCCGCCCACGCGGAGGCGATCGCGGGCCAGTCGCACGGTGAGCAGCGCGTTCCTGGCGACGCGGCCGGAGCGTCCGGGCACCTGAGCGTCCCGCGCGAGCCCGACGCGGACCAGTCCCTCGGCCAGTTCGTACCTGTCGAGGGCACGGTGCCTACCACCCCGCACCTGGCGCCGACCCCACCGCACGCCATGACCGTGCCCCCGCTCCCCGTCGAGGAGCAGCCCCCGGCCGACGAGGCGGACGACGTGATCACGGTGGCACCCGCCCCCGCCGAGGAGGACGTGATCACGGTGGCACCCGCCCCCGCCGAGGAGCCCACCGAGCCGGTGGCGGCTCCCGTCGCCGAAGCGGAGCCTCTCGCTCCAGCGGTGGTGCCGGCTCCCCGCGCCGCCGAAGCCCCGGTCGAGACCGAGACCGAGACCCCACCCGTACCGGAGCCGCTCGACGCGGACCCGGAGCCCGTAGTCGCACAGCTAGCGGAGGACCTGGACACCCAGGTCGCCGAACAGGAAGAGAGCACGGCCGCAGTGGAAGACGTACGAGAGTCCACCGGCCCGGCGGCCCCTGGTTACGACGACGCCGAGCGGGAGGCCGTGCTGCGCGTGATGCGCGAGCGCCGCGACATCCGCAACGGCTTCCGCAGCGACCCCATCCCGCACGACGTGCTGCTCCGCGTTCTGGAGGCCGCGCACACCGCGCCGTCCGTCGGCCACTCCCAGCCCTGGGACTTCGTCGTCATCCGCTCGGCCGACACGCGCCGCTCGATGCACGAACTCGCCCAGCGCCAGCGCGAGGCCTACGCGAAGTCGCTGCCCAAGGGCCGCGCGAAGCAGTTCAAGGAACTGAAGATCGAGGCCATCCTCGACACTCCCGTGAACATCGTGGTCACGGCCGACCCGACCCGCGGTGGCCGCCACACCCTGGGCCGTCACACCCAGCCGCAGATGGCCCCGTACTCCTCCGCGCTCGCGGTCGAGAACCTCTGGCTCGCGGCCCGCGCCGAAGGCCTCGGCGTCGGCTGGGTCAGCTTCTTCGACGAGCGCGAGATGGTCCGCGCGCTGGGCCTTCCCGAACACCTCGAGGTCGTCGCCTACCTCTGCGTCGGCTATGTCGACGAGTTCCCTGACGAGCCCGAGCTGATGCAGGCCGGCTGGTCCAAGCGCCGCCCGCTGTCATGGGTCGTGCACGAGGAGACGTACGGCCGTCGCGCGCTGCCCGGTGAGGAGCCGCACGACCTGCTCGCGGAGACCGTTTCCAACATCCGCCCGCTGGACGCCAAGGCCCTGGGCGAGGCGTGGGAGCGCCAGAAGCGGATGACCAAGCCCGCGGGCGCGCTCGGCATGCTGGAGATCATCTCCGCGCAGCTGTCGGGCCTGTCCCGGATGTGCCCGCCGCCGATCCCGGAGCCCGCGGCCGTCGCGATCTTCGCGGGCGACCACGGTGTGCACGCCCAGGGCGTCACCCCCTGGCCGCAGGAGGTCACCGCTCAGATGGTGGCCAACTTCCTGGGCGGCGGCGCGGTCTGCAACGCGTTCGCCAACCAGGTGGGCGCCGAGGTCTGCGTCATCGACGTGGGCGTCGCCTCCGACCTCCCCGCCACGCCGGGCCTGCTGCCGCGCAAGGTCCGCGCCGGCACCGCCGACATGACGACGGGCCCCGCGATGACGCGCGAGGAGGTCATCGCG
The DNA here is from genome assembly GCF_040651675.1 of Streptomyces sp. NPDC048415. Lineage (NCBI taxonomy): Bacteria > Bacillati > Actinomycetota > Actinomycetes > Kitasatosporales > Streptomycetaceae > Streptomyces > Streptomyces sp. NPDC048415. The sequence goes on from NZ_JBEZKJ010000065.1 coordinate 14,230, forward strand.
GCGATCGAGGTGGGCATCGAGACGGCCCGCGACCTGGTGGCAGCGGGCAACAAGGCCTTGCTCACCGGCGAGATGGGCATCGCGAACACCACGGCGTCCGCGGCCCTGATCTCGGTCTTCACGGACACCGACCCGTCCGAGGTGACGGGTCGTGGCACCGGCATCAACGACGAGACCCTGGCCCGCAAGACCGAGGTCGTACGCCGCGCCATCGAACTCCACCAGCCCGACCCGGCCGACCCCATCGGCGTCCTCGCGGCCATCGGCGGCCTCGAACACGCCGCCATGGTCGGCATCCTCCTCGGCGGCGCCTCCCTGCGTACGCCGGTGATCCTGGACGGCGTCAGCGCAGGCGCCGCGGCCCTCGTCGCCCGCGCCATCGCCCCCGAGGTCCTCGCGGCCTGCATCGCGGGCCACCGCAGCGCCGAGCCCGGCCACGTGGCCGCCCTGAACAAGCTCGGCCTGCGCCCCCTGGTCGACCTCGACCTCCGCCTGGGCGAGGGCACGGGCGCCCTGCTGGCCCTCCCGGTGGTCCAGAGCGCGGCGAGGGCGATGCACGAGGTGGCGACGTTCGATTCGGCAGGGGTAACCGAAAAGTAGGCGTCAGGGCTGTGGGCAGTCGTTCCGCTGGGGCGAAACGGGTGGGCGCAGCCCGCCCACCGGGCTGCACGACGGGGGTCCGGGGGCGAAGCCCCCGGTTTCGGGAAGGGGCGGGCTTGGGGAAAGAAACCCCACCCCACCCCGGCCGCACCAGACCCGTACCTTAATATCCGCACGTCAGGGGCACCTCCAAAGCCGCAGGGACCCCGTCACGCACCGCCCCGCACGAGGAGCCGCACCTCCATGGCCGAACATCCCGCCTACCCCGTAGGCCTCCGCCTCACCGGCCGCCGCGTAGTCGTCCTCGGCGGCGGTCAGGTGGCCCAACGCCGCCTCCCGGCGCTCATCGCGGCGGGCGCGGACATCCGACTCGTGTCTCCGAGGGCGACCCCGTCCGTCGAGGCGATGGCGGACGCGGGTGAGATCACGTGGACGAAGCGCTCGTACGAGGACGGCGACCTGGCGGACGCCTGGTACGCCCTGATCGCCACCAGCGACCACGAGGCGAACACGGCCGCCTCCGCCGAAGCTGAGCGTCACCGCGTCTGGTGTGTGCGCTCGGACGACGCCGACGCGGCGACGGCGTGGACCCCGGCGACGGGCCACAGCGCGGGCGTGACGGTCGCGGTCCTGACCACGGACGCCCGGGGCCGGGACCCCCGCCACACGGCCGCCATCCGCGACGCCGTGGTGGAGGGCCTCCGTGACGGCACCCTGGTCGCGCCCCACCACCGCACCCGTACCCCGGGCGTCGCCCTGGTCGGCGGCGGCCCCGGCGACCCCGACCTGATCACGGTGCGCGGTCGCCGCCTGCTCGCCGAGGCCGACGTGGTCATCGCGGACCGGCTCGGCCCGCGCGACCTGCTCGCCGAACTCCCGCCGCACGTCGAGGTGATCGACGCTGCGAAGATCCCGTACGGCCGTTTCATGGCTCAGGAGGCGATCAACAACGCGCTGATCGAGCACGCGAAGCAGGGCAAGTCGGTCGTCCGTCTCAAGGGCGGTGACCCGTTCGTCTTCGGCCGCGGGATGGAGGAGGTGCAGGCGCTCGCCGCGGCGGGCATCGCCTGCACGGTCGTCCCCGGCATCTCCAGCTCGATCTCCGTCCCGGGCGCGGCGGGCATCCCCGTCACCCATCGGGGTGTCGCCCATGAGTTCACCGTGGTCAGCGGTCATGTCGCCCCCGACGACGAGCGCTCCCTGGTCGACTGGCCGTCGCTGGCGAAGCTGCGCGGCACGCTCGTCGTCCTCATGGGCGTCGACAAGATCGGCAAGATCGCCGAAACCCTGGTCGCGCATGGCAAGGCGCCCGACACTCCGGTCGCCCTGGTCCAGGAGGGCACGACGGCCGCTCAGCGCCGCGTCGACGCGACCCTGGCCACGGTCGGGGAGACCGTCCGGGCCGAGGACGTGAAGCCCCCGGCGGTCATCGTCATCGGTGAGGTCGTGAACGTGGGCGCCGCAGGCCCCGTGAAGGCTCCCGAGTAACCACGGGTAACCAAACCCGTTCCCAGCCGTTGGCACCGCACCAAGGACAAGGCAGTATCACCCTGTGGCCGATCTCATCACCGTTGAGAACCCCGACGACCCGCGTCTGCGCGACTACACGGGCCTGACCGACGTGGAGCTGCGCCGCAAGCGCGAACCCGCCGAGGGCCTGTTCATCGCCGAGGGCGAGAAGGTCATCAGACGGGCCAAGGACGCCGGGTACGAAATGCGCTCGATGCTGTTGTCCGCCAAGTGGGTCGACGTCATGCGCGACGTCATCGACGAGCTGCCGGCCCCGGTGTACGCGGTCAGCCCGGAGCTCGCCGAGCAGGTCACCGGCTACCACGTGCACCGCGGCGCGCTCGCCTCCATGCAGCGCAAGCCGCTGCCGACGGCGGAGGAACTCCTGCGGTCCGCGCGCCGCGTGGTCGTCATGGAGTCGGTCAACGACCACACCAACATCGGCGCGATCTTCCGGTCCGCCGCCGCCCTCGGCATGGACGCGGTCCTGCTGTCCCCGGACTGCGCGGACCCGCTCTACCGACGGTCCGTGAAGGTCTCCATGGGCGCCGTCTTCTCGGTGCCGTACGCCCGTCTCGACTCCTGGCCCAAGGGCCTGGAGTCGGTCCGCGAGGCCGGCTTCAGCCTGCTCGCCCTCACCCCGGACGAGAAGGCGAAGTCCCTCGACGAGGCGGCCCCGCACCGCATGGACCGGGTCGCGCTGATGCTCGGCGCGGAGGGCGACGGCCTGTCGACCAAGGCCCTGATGGCGGCGGACGAGTGGGTCCGCATCCCGATGGCCCACGGCGTCGACTCCCTCAACGTGGGCGCGGCAGCCGCGGTCGCCTTCTACGCGGTGGCGACGGGCCGCCCGCAGCCCTGACTGCGCTGCCGGGCGGTGGCCGCGGTCGTGACTGTGCTGACGGGCGGTCGCCCGCGGCCGTGACGTGACTGTGCTGACGGGCGGTCGCCCGCGGCCGTGACGTGACTGTGCTGACGGGCGGTCGCCTGCGGCCGTGACTGTGCTGACGGGCGGTCGCCTGCGGCCGTGACTGTGCTGACGGGCAGTCGCCCGCGGCCATGACTGCCCTGACGGGCACTCGCCCGGGCCCTAGCCGTCCTTCTGGAACTCGCTCCGGTACCGCTCAGCCATCAAATGCCCGGCGGGCAGCGGTTGGTACGACGCCTGCTCCTGTCGTACGTCCTTCCGCACGCCTCCGTCGTCCAGCCCGCGCGCCGGTCCCTGGCACCCCTGCGCCGCCGCGATGCCGAGGGCGACGAGCAGTGTCACCACGACGAACACGAAGAGTCGCTGGCGCAGCAGCCGTGGGTTGGCGGGCCGCCGCCCCGTGCCCGTGGTCCGGGGCGCCGGACGCCTGGCACCGCTGCGGGGAGCGGGCCTGCTCCCGGAGCGGCCGGTGTTCCGCGGGGGCGCGGGGCGCGAACCGGACCGGGTTGCGCCGTTGGTCCCGCCCGTGCGCGGCGGGGGAGTGCCCTGCGGACGCCGCTGGGTGCGCTGCTCGGCGTACTGCTCGGCAAGGCGTCCCGTCGGCCGGTCTGGATCCGTGCGCGGCACAGGCGGCCGTACGTCTGGCATGCCCTGTGCCTCGCGGGCCGCGATCTCCTTGAGCCGCAGGGACAGTTGGAGCGTGCTGGGCCGCTCCTCGGGATCCTTGGCCAGACACGCCCGTACGAGCGGCGCCAGCGCGTCCGGGACGCCGTGCAGTTGGGGCTCCTCGTGCACCACGCGGTACAGCATCACTTCGGAACTGCCTTGCCCGAAGGGCGAATCCTGGGTCGCGGCGTAGGCGAGAGTGGCGCCGAGCGCGAACACGTCGGTGGCCGGGGTGACGGCGGCGCCGCGCACCTGCTCGGGCGCGAGGAAGCCGGGAGACCCGACGGCGGTGCCGACGTGCGTGAGCGTGGAGGCGCCCGTCGCCCAGGCGATGCCGAAGTCGATGATCCGCGGCCCCTTCGGGGACAGCAGGATGTTGGACGGCTTGAGATCCCGGTGGACGACACCGGCCTCGTGCACAGCGACGAGCCCCTCGGAGAGGGCAGCACCGACGGCGGCGACATCGGCGGCCGACAGCGGTCCCTCCTCGGCGACCTTGTCGTGCAGGGAAGGGCCGGGCACGTACTGGGTGGCGAACCACGGGCGCTCCGCCTCGAGATCGGCGGCGACGAGCCGGGCCGTGCAGCCGCCCCGGATGCGCCGGGCCGCCGAGACCTCGCGCGCGAACCGCAACCGGAATTCCTGATCCTCCGCCAGATCAGGTCGGATCACCTTCAGCGCGACCCGCTGGCCACGCCGGTCGGAGCCCAGGTAGACAACGCCCATCCCGCCCGCGCCGAGCCGTCTGTGAAGCCTGAACGAGCCGACGACACGCGGGTCCTCGCGCCTCAGGCGCATCATCGCCATGTCCATCCCCGCTGCCCGGTCCGTTTGACGAGCCATAGCTTACGTTTCCGTGGCCGGGTGCGCGCAGAGGCCGCGCCCTCTCGGCCCGATCGATTGTCAGTGCCGGGTGGGAAACTTGAAAGGTGGTCAGGGAGCGTGTGAACAGGACGGCTTTGAGCTGCCTGTGATCCCAACCATCCGTCGCAGAAGGGGGATTGAGCCCGTGAAGGGTGACCGTGTGGAAATAGTCGTGGACGCCGGTGACACGACGCGTACGTACGAGGTGGTGGCAAGCAGGGCAGGCCGCCGGGTGGAGACGGCGGTACGCCGAGGTGTGGTGGAAGTGAGCGAAGTCACCCGAAACGGATCGGTGGTGCGTACCGCCCGCTTCATGGCGACACGGGTGCTGGCGCTGGTCGAGCAGCCGGTGCCCAGGGAGGACAGCTCGGAACAGGCGGGGCACTCCGGGCGCCCCCTCCGGGAAGACCCTGAGACCTAGGTCCTCATCTCCACCCAGGGGAGTACACCGCAGGTCATCGCTCATCCTCCGGGAGGCCCGGCAATCGGTACGAGGGCATGACGACCCACCGGCGCGGCGCGCCTAGATTTGAGGTCAAGCGGCGGGTGTAGCACTCGTCCCCCGAGGTCAGACACCCGCCGCTGCAAAACACAACAGAAGCTCGGTCAGGAGAGGGACCATGGCCCACACGGCACCGCGGACAGTGCTCCGCACGCAGGGACGCAAGGCGTACACCGCCGCGTTCGGCACCCGCCGCACGGGTCGACGCCACCCGTTGGTGGCGACAGCGATGGTCCTTCCCCTGGCGGCCCTGCTCGTAGTCGTCTTCGGCGGCTGGGAGTCAGTGGTCACACAAGCGTCGTCCGTGGGCGTGATGCTGGGGCGCTGAGCGGCGCCCCAGGCCCGGAAGAGCGGTCCGGGCGGGGACATCCGGCCATGAAACCCCGTGGGGACGGGGGTGCGGCGGACGGCACAAAATGCCCGCGCAGCTGGGGAGCTGCGCGGGCATTTTCTTTTTCGGAGGCTACGGGGGCGGTGACGAGCCGCCCCAGCGGCGGGGCAGAGGCGCCGCGAGGGGCGGTGACCCACTTCGCGACTGCGGACAGTCGTGGCGCGAGGGTGGCGACCCCCTTCGTAGCTGCGGGTGGCCGTGCGCCAGGGATGCCTTCGTAGCTGCGGGCAATCGTGCCGCTGGAGCGGCACCCGCCCCAAGGAGAGCGGCACCCCGCCGACGCAGGCAAGCGCACCCGCCCCGAGCCCAGCACCCATGCCGGGGTCCCCGCACCCGCGCCGGTGCCTCTAACCCGCACCGGGTGGCGTTCACCCCGCACCGGGTGGCGTTCACCCCTCGCCGGGTGGTCTCACCCCGCGCCGGGTCCCGGCACCTCCGCCGCCCACCCCGGCACCTCCGCCGCCCACCCCGGCACCTCCCCCGTGAACCCCGGCGCCGGCTCCCGGCACGCACGCCGGACACCCTCACCCCCGCGGCACGTCCCTGCGTACCCTCGCTCCCAAACGTCGTACACACCCAAGGGGACCCGTGACCGCAGACGCCCTGCTGCCCGCACTCACCGCCAAGGTGCGCCGAGCGGTCCATCCCGCGGCGGCGGACCCCTGCCCCTGCGGGGCCGAGGACATGGTGCTCGCGGACCGAGGCGACGGCACCGTCGTCCGTCACGGCGAGACGGTCGCCAAGGCGCACGCCCCCGGTACGGACCCCACCGAGCTGTCCCTCCGCCTCGCCGTCGCCGCCGAACTCCCCGGCACCCTCCTGCTCCCACTGACCCCCACACCCGTGGACGTCCATGGCCGCCTGGTGACCTTCTGGCCGTACGGCAGCCCCGTCGACCCGGAGCACCCCGAGGCCGCCCCCTGGGAAGCGGCCGCGGCCCTGCTGGCCCGTCTGCACCAAGCCCCCGCGCCGCGCGGCCTCCCGCCGATGCGCGGCCCCGCCAAGGCCGCCCGCGCGATCGCCCGCCTGCACGCGGCCGGCCCGTACCCGGCCGCCGCCCCGGTCCTGCGCGCCTGGGCCGGCCTGCCCCGCTGGGCCCGCGGCGAGGCGCCGATGCCGGACGCCACGACCCTGTGCCACGGAGACCTGCACCTCGGCCAGCTCGTACGCCACCCCGCCCCGTCCGGTCCCTGGCTCCTCATCGACGTCGACGACCTGGGTGTGGGCGTCCCCGCCTGGGATCTGGCCCGCCCGGCCGCCTGGTACGCCTGCGGCCTGCTGCCCACCGAGGAATGGCTCCGTTTCCTGACCGCCTACCGGCGCCACGGCGGCCCCGCCGTCCCCGCCGAGGGCGACCCCTGGCCCGCCCTGGAGGTCGCGGCCCGCGCTCTCACCGTGCAGGCCGCGGCCCTGGCCATCGCCAAGTCGGCCGCCGCCGGCCGCCCGTTGGACGAGGTGCAGCAGGCCGTGATCGACGCCTGTGACCGGATGGGTGCCGTACCGCCCGAGTTGGCGCGCGGTTTCGCGACGTAAGGTGCAACCGACCGAAGCCGGGCGGAGTCCCTCCTGGCGGAAGCAGTACCGACCGGCGAGGAGTTGAGCCGAGCATGCAGTGTCCGAAGTGCCATGCGCCGATGCACACGTACAACCGCAATGGTGTCCAGATCGAGCAGTGCAGCGGCTGCCGCGGGATATTTCTCGACTACGGCGAGCTGGAGGCGCTGACCCGCGTGGAGTCGCAGTGGTCGCAGCCCGCACCGCCGCCCCCGGCCGCACCGCAGGCCTACCCGTCCGCGCCGGCGCCCGCCTGGGGTGCCCCGCAGCACGGCGGACACGGCGGTCACTACGGCGGCCACGGCGGCCACCAGCGCCACAAGAGCTTCGGCCACATGCTCTTCTCGTCCTGAACGACCGAAGGGGCTCTCTTCCTTGGCGGAGGGGCCCCTTCGACGTACCCACGGACACGCAGCGGATACGACGAAGCCCCCGACCGTACGAGACGGCCGGGGGCTTCGGCTGGTGCGCGATACTGGGATTGAACCAGTGACCTCTTCCGTGTCAGGGAAGCGCTCTCCCGCTGAGCTAATCGCGCAGGTGAACTGCTGGTGGTGCGTGCTGCGTGCGCGATACTGGGATTGAACCAGTGACCTCTTCCGTGTCAGGGAAGCGCTCTCCCGCTGAGCTAATCGCGCGGGTACGGATCTTGCCGTAGCTGCTGGAAGATCCAGTGGACGATACTGGGATTGAACCAGTGACCTCTTCCGTGTCAGGGAAGCGCTCTCCCGCTGAGCTAATCGTCCTTGGAGGTGGAGACGGGATTTGAACCCGTGTAGACGGCTTTGCAGGCCGTTGCCTCGCCTCTCGGCCACTCCACCAGGAGTGTAGGGGTTCGGGAAGATCCCCCACTTCCTGCGAGCGGACGACCAGGTTCGAACTGGCGACCTCAACCTTGGCAAGGTTGCGCTCTACCAACTGAGCTACGTCCGCTTGTCGTTTCCGATGCGCTTGCGCGTCCCGGCGACGTGTTGAACTCTAGCGGATTCCGGGGCCAGTACAAAAACGCGTTTGTGCAGCGTGCTGCGGTCTGTCCGCCCAAGGGCCCGCCCAAGGGTCCGCCCAAGGACATGGTCAGGGCACCCGCAGGTCACGCGCCCTAGACTCGTCTGCGTGCTCGACCTCCCTCCTCTCGCCCGCTTCGGTGGCCTCGTCGCGACCGGTCTCCTCGATGTCACGAGCGACCCGGCGGCCCTGGACTCGACCGGTTTCTGGGCCGTCTCGGCCGACTTCGAGGGCCGTCTGACCTGCGCCCGCTTCCGGGACGTACGAGAGGAGCCGGTTCCCGCGCCGGTGGCCGGCAGGTGGCGGGGGCCGGTGGCCGGTGACTGGAAGTCATCCCTCGACCGCGCCGCGTACACCGCGGGCGTACGACGGATCCGCGAGCACATCGCGGCGGGCGAGGTCTACCAGGCGAACCTGTGCCGGGTGCTCTCCGCACCCATCGCACCCGACGCGGACGTGGACGCGCTGACCTCCCTGCTGGCACTCGGCAATCCGGCGCCGTATGCAGGAACGATTCGGCTGCCCGCGCACGGCGTGGAGACGGCCACCGCCTCCCCCGAGCTCTTCCTGCGCCGCGACGGCCGGATCATCGAGTCGGGCCCGATCAAGGGCACCGGGCGCACCGAGGCCGACCTCCTGGACAAGGACTACGCCGAGAACGTGATGATCGTGGATCTCGTCCGCAACGACCTCGGCCGGGTCTGCGCCACCGGCACCGTGAGCGTGCCCGACCTGTGCGTCGTCGAGAAGCATCCGGGCCTGGTCCACCTCGTCTCCACCGTCCGCGGGGAACTGCGCGACGACGCCGGCTGGCCCGAGCTCCTCGCCGCCGCCTTCCCGCCCGGCTCCGTCACCGGCGCGCCCAAGGCCAGCGCCCTGCGGATCATCGACGCCCTGGAGACAGCGCCACGCGGCCCGTACTGCGGAGGCATCGGCTGGGTCGACGCCGACCGCGGCACCGCCGAGCTCGCCGTCGGCATCCGTACCTTCTGGATCGACCGGCAGGACGGAGTCCTGCGGTTCGGTACGGGCGCGGGCATCACCTGGGGTTCGGACCCCGAAGGGGAGTGGCGGGAGACCGAGCTGAAGGCCTCCCGGCTGCTCGCGGTAGCGTCGGGGGAGTACGAGGCAAGTGGAGGGACGTTCACGTGAAGATCTGGCTCGACGGCGGGCTGCAGGACATCGAGACCGCCCGCGTCTCCGTCTTCGACCACGGGCTTACCGTGGGCGACGGCATCTTCGAGACCGTCAAGGCGGTCCACGGTCGGCCGTTCGCGCTGACCCGTCACCTCGACCGGCTGTCCCGCTCGGCGCGCGGCCTCGGCCTGCCCGAGCCCGACCTCGACGAGGTGCGCCGCGCCTGCGCCGCCGTCCTCGACGTCAACCCGATGCCGTTCGGCCGGCTGCGGATCACCTACACAGGTGGGCACGGCCCGCTCGGCTCCGACCGCGGCGAGCACGGTCCCACCCTCGTCGTCGCGCTCGGCGAGTCCACCCGTCGCCCCGACACCACAGCCGTCGTCACGGTCCCCTGGACCCGCAACGAGCGCGGCGCTCTGACGGGCCTGAAGACCACCTCGTACGCCGAGAACGTCGTCGCCCTGGCACGCGCCCGTGAACAGGACGCGTCCGAAGCCCTGTTCGCCAACACGGTCGGTCAGCTCTGCGAAGGAACGGGCTCCAACGTCTTCGTCGTCCTCGACGGCGAGATCCACACCCCGCCGGTCGCCTCCGGCTGCCTCGCCGGCATCACCCGCGCCCTCACCGTCGAGTGGACCGGCGCCAAGGAGACCGACCTGCCGCTGGACGTCCTCGAGCGTGCGGACGAGGTCTTCCTGACCTCCACGCTGCGGGACGTGCAGGCCGTGCACCGCGTCGACGCCCGCGAAGTCCCCGGGGCGCCCGGCCCGGTGACCGCCAAGGCGATGCGTATCTTCGACGAGCGGGCCGGGGACGATCTCGATCCCTGAACGACGGACCGCTGAACCAATTCAACGGACCGCTGAATTAATTCAGCTGACCTCGTGCTCGGTAGCGGGTACAACAGCCCTGATGACCACCACCCTGCGGCCGACCGAGCCGCTTCAGCACGCCGCCGACGGGACGCGCTCGCGCCACTACCAGGTGTGCGTGAACAGCCGTCCCGTGGGCGCGATACACCTCGCGACCCACCCGCACTTCGGGCCGTCGGTCGCCAAGATCCACGAGCTCCGCATCGAGGAGCGGGACCGCCGGCGCGGCCGGGGCACAGTGGCGGCGCTCGCCGCCGAGGAGGTGGCGCGCGGCTGGGGCTGCAAGCGGATCGAGGTGAGCGTCCCCGGCGGCGCCGAGGCCGGGCTCAGGCTCACCAAGGCGCTCGGCTACGTCACCCGCAACCGCGGGATGGAGAAGGCACTCGGCACCGCCCCGCCCGAGCTGCCCGACGGGAGCGTCGGCCGCCCCATGACGCGGGACGAGTACGAGGGCTGGAACCGGCACGGCCGGGAAGAGTTCGCCCAGGACTGGATCCGGCGCGGCGTGCCGCAGGCGGAGGCTTACGCCAAGTCGGCGCGGGACCACGACCAGTTGCTGCCGCGGGGCTTGGCCACCGAGGACATGCTCTTCACCGTCCTGGAACACGAAGGAACCCCGGTCGGCGACCTCTGGCTCGGGCGGCGCGAGGGAACCGCCTTCGTCTACAACGTCGAGGTCTACGCCGCCCAGCGCGGCCGGGGCCACGGCCGTACGCTCATGCTGCTGGCCGAAGCCCGGGCGGTGGCCGCGGGGCAGAGCCGCATCGGTCTCAACGTCTTCGCGGGCAACACCCCGGCCGAGCGGCTCTACGAGTCACTCGGCTACGAGACGACGGCACACCACCTCTACAAAGACCTGCTGTAGGCCGCCGGTTGGCAGGCCCGGTGCGGGTGTCAGCCCTGCTCGGCCAGGAGCCGGTCGGCGATCTCCTCGACGCGCTCGCGCAGGCCCTCCTGGCTCTTGCCGCCGTCGAGACGTTCGCCGCCGATGACGTACGTCGGAGTGCCGGTCACGCCGATGGCCTTGCCCTCGGCCTGGTCGGCGTCGACGATCAGGATGTGCCGGCCGTCGATCAGGGCCGTGTCGAACTCCTCCGCGTCCAGACCGAGTTCACGGGCGACCTCGACCAGGAAGGGTTCTCCCCCACGGTCCAGCTCCTCGACGCGGCCGAGCACCGCCTCGACGTACGGCCAGGACTTCCCCTGCTCCGCGGCCTCCTCGGCGGCCTGCGCCGCGGCGAACGCGTGCTTGTGCTTCTCCAGGGGGAAGTGCCGCAGCCGCAGCTCCAGACGGTCGCCGTAGCGGGCGCGCAACGCGCGCAGGTCGGCGAGGGCGCCGCGGCAGTCGGGACACTGCAGTTCGCACCAGACGTCCAGGACGGCGGCGGCCGGGCGCGCGGAGGAGGAGTCGTTCATGGAGACCAGTCTCCCAGCCCGGGCGGCAGCGGCCCAACCGGGACCGGGGACGCCCTGGCCACGCCCCGACCGGGGACGCCCTGGCCACGCCCCGACCGGGGACGCCCTGGCCACGCCCCGACCGGGGACGCCCTGGCCACGCCCCGACCGGGGACGCCCCGGCCACGCCCCGACCGGGGACGCCCCGGCCACGCCCCGACCGGGACCTGGGGATGACCACCGACCCGGAGATGTCCCTGAGGTACGCCCGGAGCATGGCATACCGGGCACCCGGCGGTGCAGGATGGAAGGGACGAACCGCCCCTGCCCGACCGCGCCCCTGCCTGGAGGACCGGATGATTGCCGAGACCGTCTGTTCCGCCGTCTCCGCGGCCGGCCTGGGCATTGCCGCGGTCACGGCCTACCGCAAGCGCTTCCTGGCTGCCGCCCGCATCGCCGCCTACTCGCTGGTGCCGGTGGGCCTGGTGATGACCGGGGTCGTCGGCTGGCTGGCCGACACCGCGTTCAGCCCGACCGCCTGGGCCGGCTTCGTCGTGCTCGGCGGTGCCTGGCTGCTGTTCATGACCACACGGGCCGTGGAGCGGCGCGGCGGCGGGACCCGCAAGGAGCGCAAGGCGGCCAAGGCCGCCGCTGGGCGTGAGGCGGTGGCCCCCGCGGCCTCGGCGCCCTCGCTGGGCCCGGGGTCCCGACCGGCAGCCCGTCCCGCGGCGACGCCCCGGGGCTCAAGCTCCTCGGACGACTTCAGCGACATCGAGGCCATCCTGAAGAAGCACGGCATATGACCGGCTGAAACGACACAAGGCCGCACGGGAGGCTCCCCGGAGCGCGCGGAAGTGATCACGTTTGAGCGCGCGTCTCACATGATCCGGCGAACTCCCATATGTTCCGGGCGTGTTGATCGCACGGGAGCCCTCGGCTGCGCCATCATCGCCCGCGAGATGCTGGACACAACACAGAGCGACACCGCCGCCCCGCCCGCGGAGCGGCGCGGTTGTCTCTTCGCGCTCTCCCAGCCGCCGCTGATGATCTTCCTTGCGGTGATTGGCTGTCTGCTGCTCATGGCTTCGCTGCACGACCTGCTGCTGCTCTGAGCCGTACACGGAGCCCCTGGCGTCACCCGCCGAGGGCTCCGTCAGTCCACCCCCTCCGCGCCTCAGCTCGCCGCTTCCTTGCGGCGCGCCCGATAGGCGGCCACATGGAGCCGGTTTCCGCAGGTGCGGCTGTCGCAGTAGCGGCGGGAGCGGTTGCGGGAGAGATCGACGAAGGCCCGTCGGCAGTCCGGGGCCTCGCAGCGTCGCAGCCGCTCCTGCTCCCCGGCGACCACGAAGAAGGCCAGCGCCATGCCGCAGTCGGCCGCTAGATGGTCGGAGATCGAGGCGCCCGGCGCGAAGTAGTGCACATGCCAGTCGTAGCCGTCGTGATCCGTCAGTCGGGGCGTGGTGCCCGCCGCCGCGACCAGCTCGTTGATGAGCGCCGCGGCGGTCCGCGGGTCCTCGGCGGCGAAGATCCCGGCGAACCGGTCGCGGATCTTGCGCACGGCCGCGAGATCGTGCTCCGAGAGCACCCCGACGTCACTGATCTCGTGCTTTCGTACGAAATCGGCGAGGGACGCGACATCCGCGAGCCCGTCCGTCGTCTGGTCCTCCGGCGCGGTGTTCACCAGATCCACCACGGCGTCGAGGGCGCACCGGGTGTCGTGGGTGATCAGCACGTGTTCGCTCCCTGGCCTGGGGGTCGGGCGGGCGCCCGCCCGATGCTGGCCGATGGTAGTGGCTTCCCGGCCCGGGGGAGCGGGCGCGGGTGGCGGACGTGGAGTGGGAACAGGGCCGGGGCCGGGAGTGGGAGGAAGGTCCGGGGCCGTGGGAGCGGGTGCGGGGCCCGCGGCTTGGGGTGGGGTGTGGGTCAGTGGCGGGGTGCGTGCCTGCGGTGTCGGGCGAGATGTGGGTCAGTGGTCGGGCGGGGGTGCGTGACTGCGGCTATGGGCGGGGTGTCGGCCGGCGGCCGGGGGAGGGTGCGGTCAGCGGCTGGGGGAGAGGGGTGCGGGGGTCAGTGACAGGGTGACGGGCCTCCGGACGGCGGCTGGGAAGGGGGCGCGGGCGCGCGCGTACCGGCGCCGCCTCCGCGGACCTTCCGCGGCGACGGCGCCGGTACGTGCCCTATGCGGTTGTCTAGGCCCGAGCCGTCTCCCCGAGTGGACGGCGCCGGGCGGCTCTGTGGTGCCTCGCTAGCTCTCGGCCAGGATGTGTGAGAGCTCCGTGTCGAGATCGAAATGCCGGTGTTCCGTGCCCGGAGGCACGGCGGCGTCCGTTCGCTTCAGGAACGACTCCAGGGCCCGCGCCGGGGCTTCCAGCAGGGCCTCCCCTTCCGGGGAGCTCAGGGCGATGCATACGACGCCCTGGCCATGACTCCGGGACGGCCAGACTCGGACGTCGCCGGTACCGGTGGGCCGGTGCAGGCCCTCGGCGAGGAGGTCGCGGGCGAACACCCACTCGACGGTTTCCTCGGCTCCGGTGTGGAAGGTGGCGTGCACGGCGTAGGGATCGGCCGTGTCATACCGCAGTCCTGCGGGAACAGGCAGTGAGGACTCGCTCGACACAACGAGGCGCAGGTGCAGCTCGCAGCTGACCGTGGTGTTCATAAGCGCCAGGGCCTTTCGCTCAGTGTGCGCTCGGGGATTCGCACGTCGGCGAAATCGACATGCCACCTACGGTGCCGTTGTAAACCCCTCTGAGTGTTTTGCGTGCCTTTACGTAACTCATCCGGCCGAGAGACCGTTCGCCGGATAGGGCCATTCCGGTGACTGGTTTCTCTCGGGTAGGGTCTGACCGCATGAATACGGGGAGTGACGAGCCGGGCGAGGTCGCCATGGCTGATGACGGGGCGAAGTCCGAGCGAGGGCTCGGTTCGCGGGCGCCGGAATTCATCAAGGCGCGTCGCGCGCTGCACGTGAGCTGGCAGGTGGGCGTTTTCGTCGTGGGGCTCGCGGTGGTCGGCGCGGGCGTGATCATGCTTCCGCTGCCGGGGCCCGGCTGGTTGGTGATCTTCGGCGGCATGGCGATCTGGGCGACCGAGTTCGTCTGGGCGCAGTTGGTGCTCCGCTGGACGAAGCGCAAGGTCACGGAGGCGACGCAGTGGGCGCTCGACCCCAAGGTGCGGCGCCGCAACATCATCCTCACGACCGTGGGTCTCGTGATCGTCGCCGCCCTCGTCGCCGTCTACGTCTGGAAGTTCGGCTTCGCGATGCCCTGGAACATCAAGGAGTGACGGGCCCGCTCGGCGCTGCCCCGAGCCTCCTCCGCTGGTCGAAGCGACGCGCTGACATGGGGTAATGTTCTCCCTGCGCCCGGGCGATTAGCTCAGCGGGAGAGCGCTTCGTTCACACCGAAGAGGTCACTGGTTCGATCCCAGTATCGCCCACAAGCAGGATGGCGACCCTGGTCCACGGAATGCGTGGACCAGGGTCGCTTTTGTCATTTCGGCGGGGCCGCCGGGGCGGGGTGAGGGAGCCCGGCGTCGGCGTTGCTTGGGGGAGCCCGCGGGAGTTCTCCCGCTTGGGGCGGGGTGTCGATCCGGTTGGAGCGCCGATGTTGGCCTCGCCGGGGAGTCGAGGGATCCCCGGGTCGCTGGGGAAGGCGGTGCCAGGGGGCGTCGCCGAGACGCCGAAGCCGAGGGCGCGGTGCCGGGCGGGCGCGGGAACTGGTGGACTGATGCCGGGCGGGTGCGGAATCCGGCGGCTGATGCCGGGATGGCGCCGAGGTCAGTGGGCTGTTGCCGGGGCTGGCGCAGAGTTCGGTGGGCTGTCGGTGGGTGCTGAAGTCGGCGGTATGACTTGGTCTCCGAGTCGATGGGGGCTGCGCGACGCCGGGCCCTCCGTTGGCGCGCGCCTGCTGGTCCGCTGACGTGTATCGATCCAGGCACACCGGACGCGGGGCATCTGCCTCGAGCACGCATTTTTCGTCAAGACCCCTGCGGTGTATGTACGGCTATGTACGGCCCTGAGTCGAGCGTGGGACCGCCTTCGCGACGCCGAGGCCCGTGGGTCGAGCCGATCGCGCTACCAGGGCTTTACTTGAGTAGAAGCGCCCTCGCGGCGCCTGGCCTCCGCGTGTGTGAAGCCCTTCCCGGTGCTCGCCTCCCGCACGAGCGGGAGCCTTCCTTGCCCGCCCTACCTTCTCCATAAGCGGGCTGGGCCTTCCTGGCGCCGGGACGCCGGCTTTGATGCCTCCAAGCCACGGCTGGTGCCCAGCACTTAGCAGCCTCGGCCACCTGCCCGGGCGGGTCCCTGCCAACCTCGAGCTCGTGCTGGCGCGGAGCGTTTCGCGGGCCGTGCTGCCTGCCCGAGTGGGTCCTCAGCCATCCCGAGCTCATGCTGGCGCCCAGCACTTAGCGGCCCCGGCTACCTGCCCGACCGGCTCCTTCGCAACCTCGAGCTCGTGCTGGCGCGGAGCCATTCGCGGGCCCCCGCCGCCTGCCCGGGCGGGTCCCTGGCGACCTCGAGCTCGTGCTGGCGCGGAGCCTTTCGCGGGTCCTCGCCACTTGCCCGGGCAGGTCCCTGGCAACCCTGAGCTCCCGTTGGCGCCGGGCCCTTCGCGCGGGTCCCCGCCGCCTCCCCGAGCGGCCCCTTCGCGCGGGTCCCGCCGCCTGTCCAGGCGGCCCCTTCGCAACCCCGAGCCCCTGCTGGCGCGGAGTTCCGCGAGCCCCCGCCACCCGCCCACCCGACTCCCTCGCACCCCCAATCTCCCGCTGACGCCGACCCGGTCGCGCCCCCGCCACCCGCCCTAGCCAAAGCCCCCCGATGCCCCGCCCCTGCCGGCAGCCGTCGCCCCCCACACCCCGCCCCTGCCAGCAGCCGTCGCCCCCGGCCCCCCCTCACGCTGAGTTCCCCCCACCCCTCGCCCAGCCGCCCCCAACCTCCCCATCACAGTAGATTTTCAGCCCCGCCCCCCCACTCACCCGAGCCACCGAATCGCGTTCGGTGGGTCGGCCGCACACGCCCGACCTGCGCAGTCCCGCAAGCGCGGACGAGCCGTGTCGTCGTTCTCGCCGTCGCGCAGGCGCACCGCATGCCATCAATTCCTGTCCGAATCATTGACGCGCGCGAAACCCCTCCGTACCTTGTGCCAGCAAGCGCTTACTTGAAACGATTCATGCAGGCGGCGACGACGTGCGGGGAGGCCCGACTGTGGGGAACAACGGGAGTGTTGAGAGGCGGACGGTCCTCAAGGCGGCCGGAGCTTCGCTGGCCACACTGGGGCTGGCCGCGACGACGGGCTGCGGCGGGGGCAGCGGCAGTTCCGGGGACGGCACGGTGACGATCCGTTACGCCTGGTGGGGTGCCGACGAGCGGGCGAAGCGGATCAACCAGTCCATCGCGCTCTTCGAGAAGAAGTACCCGAAGATCAAGGTGAAGACCGACTTCCAGGATTACGTGGCCTTTTGGGAGAAGTTCCAGACCCAGGCCGCCGGCGGTAATCCGCCGGACGTATTCCAGAACGCCGTCGGATTTCTTCGGAAGTACGACAAGAGAGGCGTGCTGCTCGACCTCAAGTCGCAGATAGACGCCGGAAATCTCAGCCTGGAAAACTTCCGAGCCGGAGTGGAGAAGGTCGGCCAGGTCGACGGAAAGCAGCTCGGTATCCCGGTCGGATCCAACACCATGTCACTTGTCATCGACGAGAAGGTGTTTGAGAAGGCGGGCATCACGCCCAGGCAGGGCTGGACCTGGGACGAGTACTTCGCCGCACTCAAGAAGATCCACGACACCCAGAAGGTGGCCGGCGACACCGGCTACTTCAGCATCATGTACCTGTACGACCTCTACCTCCGGCAGAACGGAAAGGCGTTCTTCACCAAGGACGGACTCGGTTTCGACGAGGCCGACCTGACGGAGTGGTGGACCGACGGCTACAACCGCGTCAAGGCCGGCATCATCACTGATCCCAAGCGGGTCGAGCAGGACAAGCCGAAGTCCTCGCTCTCCGCGGGTCACGCCGCCTCCGAGTTCACCTGGGACAACTTCACGGTCCGTTACACGGCGGAGGGCGACAGCAGCTACGGCCTCGCGCCGATCCCGACGACCGACGGCAAGCAGACCGGCCAGTACCTCGCCTCACTGATGCTGAGCGCCTCCGCGCGTACCAAGCACCCCAAGGAGGTCGCCCAGTTCATCGACTTCATGGTCCACGACCCCGAGGTCGGCAAGATCATGGGCTACGACCGCGGCATCCTCGCCACCACCGAGCAGTTCGACGCGTACAAGCCGACCGACGCGCCCAACAAGGCGATCGCGAAGTACGAGACGGATGTCGCCGCGGCCGGAGTGCTCGGCACCATCACCCCCCACCCGGCCGGCGCCGACACCGTCGAGGCCGCCTTCCTGCGCATCGGCGGTGACATGTCGCAGGGCACCACCAAGGTCTCCGACGCGGTGAAGCAGTTCTTCTCCGAGGCGAAGACCGCCCTCGCCGCCTGATGGGAACCGCCGTGACGCTCGTCAAGGACTCGTCTCCGCCCGACGCTCCGCAGATACGCCCCGAGGCCCCCGCCGCCCGAATGCGGCGGGGTCGCCGGGAGAATCTCGCCGGCTATCTCTTCATGTCCCCGTGGATCGCGGGCTTCCTGCTGCTCACCGCGGGCCCGATGGTCGCCTCGCTCTACTTCGCCTTCACCGACTACAACCTCTTCAATTCACCGAAGTGGATCGGCTTCGACAACTTCACCAAGATGTTCGACGACCCCCGGTGGCAGAAGTCGGTGGAGGTGACGGCCAAGTACGTCATCATCGGTACGCCGCTCAAGCTGCTGCTCGCGCTCGGGGTCGCACTGCTGCTCGCGCAGAGCCGCCGCGGCCAGGCCTTCTACCGGGCCGCCTTCTACGCCCCGTCGCTGATCGGTGCGAGCGTCTCCGTCGGCTTCGTATGGCGGGCGCTGTTCTCCGACGACGCCGTAGTTGACCGTACGCAGTCGTTCCTCGGCTTCCACACGGGCGGCTGGGTCGGTGACCCGAACTGGGTGCTCTACAGCCTGGTCGCGCTCACCGTCTGGCAGTTCGGCGCGCCCATGGTGATCTTCCTCGCCGGTCTCAAGCAGGTGCCGAGGGAGTTGTACGAGGCCGCCGAGGTGGACGGCGCGGGACCCTTCCGGAGGTTCTGGAGCATCACGCTGCCGATGATCTCGCCGGTGCTCTTCTTCAACGTGCTCCTGGAGACCATCCACTCCTTCCAGATCTTCGGCTCGGCGTACGTGGTCTCCAACGCCACCTGCGGACCGGCCGACGCCACGCTCGTCTACACCTGTTACCTGTACCAGAAGGGATTCAAGGAGTCCCAGATGGGCTTCGCGTCCGCGATGGCCTGGATGCTGCTGCTCGCTGTCGCACTGGTGACGGCCGTCCTCTTCTGGTCGCAGAAGCGGTGGGTGCACTACGAGGAGGACGCCCGATGAGCGCCACCACCAGCAAGCCGATGGCCCTCGGCCGAAAGCGCACCGGCTCCCTCGCCTGGCACCTCGGCGCCCTGGCAGTTCTGGCCGTCGTCCTCTACCCCGTCATCTGGGTCCTCGGAGCCTCCTTCAAGCCCAGCCGCGAGATCATCGGCAGCCTGGACCTGTTCCCGACCAGCCCGATCCTCGCCAACTTCAAGGGGCTCGCGGACGGCATCGCGGACATCTCGATCGCCACCTTCTTCCAGAACTCCCTCTTCTACGCGCTCGGCTCCGTCGTCGGCATCCTCATCTCCTGCTCGCTGACGGCGTACGCCTTCGCCAAGATCCGGTTCGCCGGCCGGAACCTGCTGTTCTCGCTGATGATCGGCACGCTCCTGCTGCCGTATCACGTACTGCTCATTCCGCAGTACGTGATGTTCCAGAAGATGGAGCTGGTCAACACCTACGTACCGCTGCTGATCGGCAAGTACCTGGCGACCGAGGCGTTCTTCGTCTTCCTCATGGTGCAGTTCATGCGCAACCTGCCCCGGGAGCTGGACGAGGCGGCCCGCCTCGACGGCTGCGGGCATCTGCGGATCTACTGGTCGATCGTGCTGCCGCTGTGCCGCCCGGCCCTCATCACCAGCGCGATCTTCACCTTCATCAACGCCTGGAACGACTTCATGGGCCCGCTGATCTACCTCAACGAGCCCAGCAAGTACACGGTCTCGCTCGGCATGATGATGTTCCGCGACCAGGAGGGAGTCGCCAACTACGGCGGCATGATCGCGATGTCGCTGGTCGCGCTGCTGCCGGTGCTCCTCTTCTTCCTCGCCTTCCAGCGGTATCTGATCGACGGCATGGCGACATCCGGATTGAAGGGCTGACATGGCCACCACCCAGCCGCCGGCGAAAGCGAACGCGACAGCGAAGGCGAGAACGAAGGCGAGAGCGAAGGCACCCCGGGCACCCCGGGAATCGGTCTTCGCCGAGCGGTTCGCCGTGTTCGCCGAGTGCCTGCTCACCGGCGTGTGGATCGCGCTGGCCTCGCTGCCGCTGGTCACCTACCCCGCCGCGTTCGCCGCGGGCGCGCGGCATCTGCGGCGGCGTACGGCCCACGAGGCGGGCGGCTCGCGGGAGTTCGTCGCCGACTTCCGGGCGGCCGTCAGGGGCGGCTGGATCGTCGGGCTCGCCGGATGGGCCGTGGCGATCGCCGTCTGGGTGGACGTCCAGGCCGTGCGCGCCGGGATCCCAGGGGGCCCGCTCGTCGGGGCCGTCGGACTCTTCGCCCTGATCGCAGGGGCCGTCGCCGGACTGCGTGCCGCCGCTGCCTGGGAGCCGGGCTCCGCGTGGCGCGAGCTCCTCGCGGAGGCCGGGCGCCGGACCGTTCTCGACCCCGCGGGGTCCTTCCTGCTCGTCGGCGGACTGGCCGTGGTGACCTCCTCCGCGTGGCTCATCGCGCCGCTGGCGGTGCCCGTCCTGGGAGCCGTCGCCGCGGCGGCCGTCGCCGTGGAGGAGCGGTACCGGCGCCGCTGACCCCGCCCTGAAGACCGTACGCAAGGTCGGCGCCCCTGGCGTCGCCCCTTCTTCTGTCATGCCCCTGACCTCCCCGCACGGAAAGGAAAGGCCATGTCCCCCATCCCCCGCAGGTCCCTTCTCAAGGCGGCCGCCGTCGCCGGCGCCGCAGCGCAGTTCAGCTGGGCACTGGGCTCCACGAACGCGCAGGCCGCACCCAGAACCGGGTCCGCCGACGCGGACCCGGTGACCCTGGACTGGCTGGAGGACGGCGGCCTCGGCGCCGCCCCCGGCTCCACGGTCGGCGTGCCCTGGCCGAAGGGCGCGTACCAGGAGGATCAGACCTTCGCGCTCACGGACGCCGACGGCAAGGCCGTGCCCGTGCAGTCCTGGCCGATCGCCTACTGGCCGGACGGCTCCCTCAAGTGGACCGCGCACGCGGTGAGTTCGGACGCGGGCAAGCTCACGCTCACCGCCGGGGAACCCACCACGCCCGACAAGAAGGTCACCGTCGACAAGAGCGGCGGCACCATCGACATATCGACCGGAATCATCACCGCGAAGATCGGCAAGAGTGGCTCGACGCTGGTCAAGTCCGTGAAGCGCGGCTCGACCGAGATCGCCAAGAACGGCCGGCTGGTCCTCATCCGCCAGCCGGAGATCGAGGACGAGGACCAGGGAGCCGAGAAGTCCGAGCGGTTCGAGAGCGCGATCTCCGAGGTGGAGGTCGAGCAGGACGGCCCGGTACGTGCCGTCGTCCGCATCGACGGCAAGCACCGCAAGGGCGACCGGAGCTGGCTGCCCTTCTCGATCCGGCTGTACTTCTACGCGGGCGCCGACTCCTTCCGCATGGTGCACACGATCACGTTCGACGGGAAGCAGGAGCCGGGCAAGGCGAGCGGCGACTTCATCCGCGGTCTCGGCGTGCGCTTCACCGTGCCGATGCGCGACGCCTCGTACGACCGGCACATCCGTATCGGCGGCGACGGCACCGGTCTGCTGCGGGAAGCCGTCAAGGGCGTCACCGGACTGCGCCGCGACCCGGGAGCGGCCGTACAGGCGGCGCAGTTCGCGGGGGAGAAGCTGCCCGATCCGTCCACCTGGGACCAGCGGGTGACGACGCGGCTGCAGTACATCCCCGAGTGGGGCGACTACACCCTCGCCCAGCTCTCCGCCGACGGCTTCACGCTGCGCAAGCGCACGAAGAAGGGGTACGGCTGGATCGGCGCCGGCGGCGGGCAGCGCGCGTCGGGCTTCGGGTACGTCGGCGGGCCGAGCGGCGGGTTCTCCTTCGGCCTCCGTGACTTCTGGGAGAAGTTCCCGGCGCAGCTCGACATCCGCGACGCGCACACCGACGAGGCCGAGGTCACCCTCTGGCTGTGGTCGCCCGAGGCGCAGCCCATGGACCTGCGCTTCTATCACGACGGCATGGGCCAGGACACCTACGCCGAACAGCTCGAAGGCCTCAACATCACCTACGAGGACTACGAACCGGGATTCGGCACCCCGTACGGCATCGCACGCACCTCCGAACTCCTCTTCTGGGCCAACGAGTCGACGCCCACCCCCGAGAAGCTCGCCGAACAGGTCGCAGCCGTACGGGTGTTGCCGCAGCTGGCCGCCCCGCCCAGGCAGCTCATCAAGGCGAAGGTCCTCGGCCCGGGCCTCTACTCCGAGCCCGACCGCTCGACGCCCGCCAAGGCGAAGATCGAGGACCACCTCGACTTCCTCTTCACCTATTACAAGGACCAGGTGGAGATGCGTCGTTGGTACGGCTTCTGGGACTACGGCGACATCATGCACTCCTACGACCCGGTCAGGCACCAGTGGCGCTACGACGTCGGCGGCTACGCCTGGGACAACTCCGAGCTGTCACCCGACCTCTGGCTCTGGTTCGCGTACCTCCGCTCGGGCCGCGCGGACATCTTCCGCTTCGCCGAGGCGATGACCCGGCACACCGGCGAGGTCGACGTCTATCACCTCGGCCAGTGGGCGGGCCTCGGCACCCGGCACGGCGTGCAGCACTTCGGCGACAGCGCCAAGCAGCAGCGCATCGCCAACACCACGTACCGCCGCTACTACTACTTCCTCACCGCCGACGAACGTGTCGGCGATCTCATGCACGCCAACGTGGACTCCGACGAGACCTTCCTGGTCCTCGACCCGATCCGCAAGATCCGCACCGAGCCGTACACGCCCGACCGGCACGCGCTGTCGGTGGGCTTCGGTACGGACTGGAGCGGGCTCGTGTCGGCGTGGCTGACCGAGTGGGAGCGCAAGGGTCCGAAGTGGGAGAAGGCCAAGGCGCGCGTGCTGTCGACGATGGAGACGATCGCCGCGCAGCCGAACGGATTCGTGCAGGGCAGCGGCCTGTACGACCTCGACACCGGCAAGTTCGCGATCGCCGCGACACCCGTGGTCGGCGTCTCGCACCTCTCCGCGGTCTTCGGCCTGGGCGAACTGTGCGCCGAACTCATCGACCTGGTCGACATGCCCAACTTCAAGGAGGCATACCTCGACTACTGCCGTTACTTCAACGCCACCAAAACCGAGCAGGCCGCCCGTTACGGCTCCAACTTCGGGACCCTGCTGCTCTTCCAGGGCCATTCGCGCCTCGACGCGTACGCCGCCGTACAGACCGGCGACGCGAAGCTCGCCACGCGCGCGTGGACGAAGTTCTACAGCTCCGACGGATACACGGAGTCCTCGCCCTGGAAGACGGAGAAGCTGAGCGGCCCCGTCACGCTGGTGCCGGGCAGCGAGGCCAACTGGGTCTACACGAACGACACGGCCCTGTACGGACTCGCCGCCATCGAGAACCTCGCGCTGCTCGGCGACAAGATGCCGTAAGACGCTAGTCCATCCTCCCCAGCACCTCCCGCACTCGCCGTGCGTCGCGCATCCGCTGCTCGTACGTGGCACCCAGCGCGAGCAGCAGCAGACCGGCGAGTGCGGGAGGCACCCAACGGGGGAGCGCGTCGACCACCTGCACGATGTACGGGGCGAGTTCGTGCAGCGCGTCCAGCGCGAGCACCGTGCCGCCCACCACCAGCGGCGCCTGGAGGCGATGCCGGGCGCCGACGAGGGTGGCCAGGAGCGCCGCCGCGCCGAGCAGCAGCGGGCGCAGCCAGTGCGGGTCGCCCCACGCGGCGAAGAGGCTCGGCACGAGCGTCACGGACAGGCCGGGTCCGTACGCCGTCCACGACGAGGTCGCCGTGTCCTCGCGGCGCCTGACCGCCCCCACGAGCAGCGCCGGGAGGGTCACCGCAAGCGTGTACGCCTCCGGTGAGCCCACATCCCAGGCCGCCAGACGGACCCAGGTGGCCAGCGCGAAGAGAGCGGCCGCCAGATAGCCGACGCGGCGCCGGTCCTCCCGTACGGCCGTGCCCGCGGCGATCACCCCGCACAGGGCCAGGACCAGGGCCGCCATCGGCGGATGGGTGACCGCGAGCCCCAGGGCGAGCAGTCCGGCGGCGGCACCCGTCACCTCGACCGCAACCGTCGTCGGCGAGTCCTCGATGCGGGCCGCCAGCAGCGCCGCGGCGACCGGCACCGCGAGGACGAGAAGCGCGGTCTGCTGTGGCTGCCAGCCGAGGGCGGCACCGGCCGCGCAGGCGAGGGCGGCGGCGTACACGAGGGAGGCGGGCGCGGCGACCGGGCCGAGGCCGGGGCGCCACGCGACGGTCGCGAACACGACGGACAGCACGGCGAGGACGGTGAGGGTCGCACCCTCGGAGGCCAGCGAGAGGAACGTGAGGCTGAGGGAGCTGAGGAGGGCCAGCAGGAGCGGGACCAGCTGTGCCTGGGTCGGGCGGGCGTACGCCAGAGCGGCCACCGTCGTCACCCCCTGCACCAACATCCCCACCACATAAGGGAGTTCCAGAGCGGCCGGGAGGACGAACGCCGTCGCCCAGGTCAGGATCAGCGCACAGGTCAAGGCCTGCGGGCGCCAGTCGGTACTGGCTCGCGACGCCACCACCAGGATCGCGGCGACGAGAGCGAGCACGAGCGGGGCCGTGGCCGCGTGCGCAGGCCAGGGCAGGTCGAGCGTCACCGCCTCGCGGGCGGTCGCCGGGGCGCCGGACCAGGCCTTCCCCGCCCAGTCGACCGGACCCAGCAGGGCGAGGGCGACCAGAGGCAGCGCCCACACCACCGCGACGGCCTGCACCGACCCCGACGCCCACGCGAGCCCGCGCCGCACGGACTCGGGCAGGTGAGTACGTACGACGGCCAACAGGGCGATACCGCATGCCAGATACCCCGGAACCGTCCAGTCGTCGGGCAGCGACGAGCGCAGGACGCCGCCGAGGCCGACGACGGTGATCAGGCCGCCGGCCGCCGCGGTGCCGGTGGCGACGCCCGGCTTCGGGGACTGCCACGCCGCCACCAGGGCGATCGACGCGGCCAGGAAAAGGAGCGCCGCCGCACGGGCGGCGGCGCTCGGGCCGGAGGCCGTCCAGGACAGCCAACCGGCGGCAAAGGTGCCCCAACCGCCCATGCCGTACGCCCCGATGGTGGCGACCACACGGACCGACTTCACGGGGATCCGGAGCGCGAGCGCCGTGTCGCAGGCGGCCGTCACCAGCAGTGCGGCCGTGACGGTGTGCGCGCCCGCGTCGGCCGCAACCGCCCCAAGGAGCAGCGGCAACTGGGCCGTGGCCACGGCGGCCGGCAGCGGGAGACGTACACCGGTCGCGGCCGCCCGCGCTCCTGCCGGCCGCTGCATGGCGCCGAGCGCGAGACCGTACGCCGCCCACACCGTGGCCAGCGCCGCCGACGCGATCGCCGTGTAGGAGAGGCCGTCGGTGTCCGGGAACGCGACCTCGTACAGCGCGTAGACGTCCAGCACCGTCAGCGCGAGGCCGAGCCCCGCCACCGACTCGGCCGTCGAGCTCAGCCCGCGGCGCAGCAGCGGCACCGGCGCGCCCAGCGCCGCCAGCGTCACCGCGCCGAGCACCAGCGCGCGCCCGGCGATCCCCAGGTGCCCCCAGCTGACGAGCGTGAACGCGATGGCGGCCACGGTCAGCAGGATGCCGCCGAGCAGCAGGAGTACGTTCTGAACGCCGGAGGCGCCGGTCTCCGGCCGGCGTGCCGGAGTGGCCTGGGGGACCTGCGGCGCGGGGGCCGGCCGAAGCGCGGAGATCAGCCAGGCGCGGCGGGCCAGCAACAGGGCCCGGCGGGCGTCGAGTTGCCGCAGCTCGGCATCGAGGTGCCGCAACTCCTCGGCCGGGGGCGGGATGTGGGTCATGCTCCGGAGTGTGGTCCCGGTCACGTTCCCCGGCATGAGTGCGCGTACTCAGGCCGTACTCAGATCCGCGGGCGGGCACACTCGGTACATGGACTGGAGTCACTACCGCTTCCGCAGTCTGTGGGCCCTGCCCGCACCGCCCGCCGACGTCTACACCGTCCTGGAACAGGCCGGGGACTACCCGCGCTGGTGGCCCCAAGTGCGCGAGGTGACCCGGATCGACGACCGCAGCGGCGTCATGCGTATCCGGTCCCTGCTGCCCTACGACCTGACCTTCACCGCGCGTGAGGTGCGGCGCGACCGCGCTGCCGGTGTCCTGGAGATCGCCATGACCGGGGACGTCGACGGCTGGGCACGCTGGACGCTCACCGCCGACCGGCCGGGCACCCGCGCCCGGTACGACCAGGAGGTACTTGTCAGCAAGCCCCTGCTGCGGCGGCTCGCGGTGCCGGGGCGGCCCCTCTTCCGCGCCAACCACGCCGTGATGATGCGCGCGGGACGGCGTGGCCTCACGGCTTACCTCGAAGCGGTTTGAACCACACCCGCCGGGACCTGTATGGTTCAGTGCGTTCCCGGGCGATTAGCTCAGTGGGAGAGCGCTTCGTTCACACCGAAGAGGTCACTGGTTCGAACCCAGTATCGCCCACCCGGAGAAAGCCGGTCCGTCACCGATGGACCGGTTTTTCTGTTCTCTCTGTGGACGAAGGCCGCCGCTCAGGCCGCCGCCGGCAGGTCCGGACGCAGCGGCCACGCGGGATCCACCGCCTCCTCCGAGCCGCTGCGCGCGAACCACGCCTGCAGGCCGCGCGCCTGCGCCGCGTGCCACACGGCCTGCAACGTGTGCAGCTCCGCAGGTGAGAGCCGCTCGAGCCGGGTCGCGAACCGGCGTCCCACCGCCCGTACGACCTCCATCGCGGCCAGCGCGTCCGCCGCCGCGTCATGTGCGCCCTCCAGGACCACGCCGTAATGCGCGCACAGGTCGGTGAGGGTGCGGCGGCCCTTGCGATAGCGGTCCAGATGCTTGTCGAGGACCCGGGGATCGAGCACGCGCAGCGACGTCGACTCCAACCACCGGTCGAGCGAGGAGGCGCGATGCCGGCGCAACTCCCGGTCCAGCAGCGTCAGATCGAAGGGCGCGTTCATCACCACCAGCGGGCGGCCCGCCGAGGCCTGTTCGGCCAGCACCCTGGCTATCTCCTCCATCACCGGCGACGGCCAGCGGCCGTTGCGCTGCAGATGTTCGTCCGTGAGCCCGTGCACCGCCGTCGCCCCCGCGGGCACCGGCACTCCCGGGTTCACCAGCCATCGGGTCACCCGCGGACGGGAACCCGGGGCGTCCTGGACGACGACGGCGGCCGACACGATCCGGTCGGTCTCGACGTCCACGCCCGTGGTCTCCGTGTCGAACGCGGCCAAGGGGCCCTCGTACCAGCACGTCATACGCACACAACTCCTCGTTCACCCACGGCAGCTGACGCACCGTCTTCTGCCCGTTTGGTGATACCCGGGCTGTTTGCGCCGTACGCCGACAGGAGACAACAGAGGTACGGGTCTTTGCAGTTCAGCGGCCCGTCGCGGGGATTCACCTGGTTTGGAAGGCTGTTGGACTCATGGCACTCGCGCAGCCCGAACGGGGCGGGCTGCTGCCCCAGCGGACGGCACCCCATCGCGGCTCACTCGCCACCACCGCCTGCATGGAGACGTTGCAGGTGGGCTACTTGCACGCCGTCGCGGCGGCGGCGGGCTGCTCGCTGTCCCAGCCCTTTCCGGACAACGGCATCGACTGGCACGTCAGCCACAGCGCCCCCGGGCACACGGTCGACGACGAAGTCACCATCAAGGTCCAGCTCAAGTGCACGTACCAGATCCCGCCGAACCCCCCGGGGCCCGCCTTCTCCTTCACGCTCGACAACGAGCACCTGGCGAAGCTCGCCCGCACCCCGGTCTCGGTGCACAAAATCCTGGTCGTGATGCTCGTGCCCCGGTCCCAGGACGACTGGCTGCGCGCCAGCCACGACCGCCTCGACCTGCGGCACTGCTGCTACTGGATCAACCTCGCCGGGCACGCCATCACGGGCCGGCGCCGGACCACCGTCCGTATACCGACGGCCCGGATCTTCGACGACCGGGCGCTCTGCGAGATCATGACGCGGGTCGGGACCGGAGGCAGACCATGACGCACCGCCCGATCGAGGGAGCCCCGCGACCGGTACGGCCGCATCCCGCCGAGGCCTTCTGGAACGATCCGCCCACCCCCGACCAGGTCGACCCCGCCGTGCTCAGCGCGCTGTTGCACCGGCACGGCTGGCAGCGGCGCGGCGGAGCGGCGGGACGGTACGGCCGCTGGACCCCACCCGGGCCCGGTGGCGGCGGCACCAGCCTGCTGGTGCCGGAGAGCCGGGCCTTCCCCGACAGCGACGATCTGCTCGGCGAGGCGCTCGTCGCGCTCGCCCGCAGCGGATCGCCGTCCGCACGCGACGTGCTGGTCGCGCTCGCCGTGCCCAGCGACGAGATCCGCTGGTGGCGGGATGTCCCCACCGGGCCCGTGGGCGCCGCGCCCTGGACCGTCGAGGAACAGCTGCGCGCGTCCGCCCGCCAGATGCTGCTCGCCGCCGCGCTGGCCACGCGCGCGCGTGCGGGCTATTACGGCGCCCGCCACCGCAGGTCCGCCGCCGCCTCCCTGGAGAACGTCCTGGTCGGCGCCGAGCCCGGCGGCCGCCGCCTCACCGCCTTTGTACCCATCAGTACGGGCCGCCCGCTCGCCGTACGCCTGCACCACGCCCTCTACGCCGTCCGCGAGGCCATCGACTACCAGCGGGCCACCGGCGGCATGGACGCCTTCGACGCCGCCGTCGAGGCGGGAGTCAGCCGCGAGCTCACGGAAGCCGTGGTGGCACTCGTCCGTGGCACCGAGGGTGCCCGGATCGCCGTCGAGTGGGCGCCCGCCGCCGGGGTCCCGGAGGGCGGTGCCGCGCCGGCCGAGGCGGTCGAGTTCTCTCCCGGTGACCTCCCCGTCCTGCGCGAGGCCGGCGCCCGCTTTCTGCGCGAGGAGCCGTCCGTGCCGGTGCGCATCACCGGCGCCGTGGTGCGGATGCGCAGGTCGGGGCCGCGCGGCGAGGGCACCGTACGGCTGCGGGTCGTCGCGGGCGCCGAGATCCCGCACGTCCGGATGACGCTCGACGAGGAGGCGTACCGGATAGCGGGCCACGCCCATCTGGTCGGGCTGCCGGTGCGGGTGCACGGACGGCTGGAGAGCCGGGGCGGCTTCCGCCGACTCACGGACGCCTCCGAGGTCGTACCCGTGCAGGTGGACGAGGCCGAACGGGACCGGCTGATGAAGTCGCTCCAGGAGAACCTGGACTTCTTCGAAGAGGCGTGCAGCGGGGACTGACGGGAACCGTTTCGCTCAGGACGCCACGAGGTCGGTACGATCGCCTATTGCGTAACGCGATAGTTCTGCGGTTGCGCTTCCACCTTCAGGCAGGAGAGTCCGGTGTCAGACGTCCGTGTGATCATCCAACGCGATTCCGAGCGGGAAGAGCGCGTGGTGACGACGGGGACTACGGCCGCCGACCTCTTCGCCGGCGAGCGCACCATCGTCGCGGCCCGCGTGGCCGGCGAGCTGAAGGACCTCGCGTACGAGGTGAAGGACGGCGAGGAGGTCGAGCCCGTCGAGATCTCCTCCGCGGACGGCCTGAACATCCTGCGCCACTCCACCGCCCACGTCATGGCGCAGGCCGTGCAGGAGCTCTTCCCCGAGGCCAAGCTGGGCATCGGTCCGCCGGTCAAGGACGGCTTCTACTACGACTTCGACGTCGCCGAGCCGTTCACGCCCGAGGACATCAAGCGCATCGAGAAGAAGATGCAGGAGATCCAGAAGCGTGGACAGAGGTTCTCGCGCCGGATCACCAATGACGAGGATGCCCGGGTCGAGCTGGCCGACGAGCCGTACAAGCTGGAGCTGATCGGCCTCAAGGGCAACGCGGCGCAGGCCGCCGAGGGCGCCGACGCCGAAGTCGGCAGCGGCGAGCTGACGATCTACGACAACCTCGACGCCAAGACGGGCGAGCTGTGCTGGAAGGACCTCTGCCGTGGTCCCCACCTGCCCACCACCCGCAACATCCCGGCGTTCAAGCTGATGCGCTCGGCCGCCGCGTACTGGCGGGGCAGCGAGAAGAACCCGCAGCTCCAGCGGATCTACGGCACCGCCTGGCCGTCCAAGGACGAGCTGAAGGCGTACCTCGACTTCCTCGTCGAGGCCGAAAAGCGCGACCACCGCAAGCTCGGCGCCGAGCTGGACCTCTTCTCCATCCCGGAGGAGCTGGGCTCCGGCCTCGCGGTCTTCCACCCCAAGGGCGGCATCGTCCGCCGCGAGATGGAGACCTACTCGCGCAAGCGTCACGAGGACGCGGAGTACGAGTTCGTCAACACCCCCCACATCTCGAAGGAAAACCTCTTCGTGACCTCGGGGCACCTGCCGAACTACGCGGACGCGATGTTCCCGCCGCTGGAGTTCGACGGGCAGAACTACCGCCTCAAGGCGATGAACTGCCCCATGCACAACCTGATCTTCAAGGCACGCGGCCGCTCCTACCGCGAACTGCCCCTCCGGCTCTTCGAATTCGGCACGGTGTACCGCTACGAGAAGTCGGGCGTCGTGCACGGACTGACCCGCGCCCGCGGCTTCACGCAGGACGACTCGCACATCTACTGCACCAAGGACCAGATGGCGAGCGAGCTGGACTCGCTGCTCACCTTCGTCCTGGACCTGCTGCGCGACTACGGCCTGAACGACTTCGAGCTGGAGCTGTCCACCCGCGACGACTCCCCGAAGTTCATCGGTGAGGACGCGGAGTGGGAGGAGGCCACCGACGCGCTGCGCCAGGCGGCCGAGAAGCAGGGCCTCCCGCTGGTTCCCGACCCGGGCGGCGCCGCGTACTACGGCCCGAAGATCTCCGTCCAGGCCAAGGACGCCATCGGCCGCTCCTGGCAGATGTCCACCATCCAGGTCGACTTCCAGCAGCCCAAGCGGTTCAACCTGGAGTACACGGCCGCGGACGGCTCCAAGCAGCAGCCTGTCATGATCCACCGGGCTCTCTTCGGCTCCATCGAGCGCTTCTTCGCCGTGCTCCTCGAGCACTACGCGGGTGCCTTCCCGGCGTGGCTGGCGCCCGTGCAGGCGATCGGCATCCCGATCGGCGATGCACACGTCGAGTACCTGCGGAAGTTCGCCGCCGAGGCGAAGAAGAAGGGCCTGCGCGTCGAGGTCGACGGCTCCTCGGACCGCATGCAGAAGAAGATCCGCAACGCGCAGAAGCAGAAGGTGCCCTTCATGGTCATCGCGGGCGACGAGGACATGACGGCCGGCGCCGTCTCCTTCCGCTACCGCGACGGCTCGCAGGAGAACGGCATCCCGGTCGACGAGGCGATCGCCAAGATCGTGAAGACGGTCGAGGACCGCGCACAGGTCTGACGCGTACGTGGTGAGGCCCCCGGGAATTCAGCTCCCCGGGGGCTTTTCCTCGCCCTCACCCTCGCGTGAGAACACCTGCAACAGCCACGACGAGAACGACCCCGTCACGGCTCCGAGGAGCGCGAGCCCGCATCCCATCAGCCCCACCGCGATCACGCGACCCCAGGGCGTCACCGGTGCGACATCCCCGTACCCCACCGTCGCGAGCGTGGCGCAGGTCCACCAGACCGCGTCCCCGAAGGTCCGCATCGTCGCGTGCGGTGCCCCGCGCTCCTGCTGGTAGACGGCGAGGGCGCCCGCGAAGCCGAGCAGCAGGGACGACAGACCGGCGTAGAAGATCACCCGCGCCTGCAGCGCGAGGCTGGGCTGCCCGCGTCGGCGCAGTACGGCCTCGTAGACCTTGACGATGCGCAGCGGCCGCAGGAGCGGCAGCACCAGCACCATCGTGTCCAGCCAGTGCCTCCGTACGAAACGTGGGCCCTGACCGCTCAGCCGCCAGCGCGCCGCGTAGTCGGCCCCGAACAACGCCCAGGCGGCCAGCATCGCCGCCCGGCAGGCGTCCAGCGCGGCAGCGGGCAGACCGTGATCCAGGACAAGGACCGCGTACGAGGCCAGAAAGACCAGCGAGGCCAGGGCGAGCGGGAACTCGGTGTGCCGCTCCCAGCGGGCCTGCGGGCTGTCGTCGTCCATCGCCCCAGCTTGGCCGCAGGCCCTTTTGTGCGACACCCGCCGACACGCCGCGAACGGGCGAAGCCATATGCTGCACCACATGACGAGTGAGCCGGAGCAGCAGATCGGAGTGGGGACACAGGACGCGTTCCAGCGCTTGTGGACGCCCCACCGGATGGCTTACATCCAGGGCGAGAACAAGCCCACCGGCCCGGGAGCCGACGACGGCTGTCCCTTCTGCTCCATTCCGGCCAAGTCCGACGAGGACGGGCTGATCGTGAGGCGCGGAGAGCAGGTGTACGCCGTGCTCAACCTCTACCCGTACAACGGCGGCCACCTCATGGTCGTGCCCTACCGCCACGTCGCGGACTACACGGACCTCACGGACCCGGAGACCGCCGAACTGGGTGAGCTGACCAAGCAGGCGATGACCGCGCTGCGCAGCGCCTCCGGCGCGCACGGCTTCAACATCGGCATGAACCAGGGCACCGTCGCGGGCGCCGGTATCGCCGCCCATCTCCACCAGCACATCGTCCCCCGATGGGGCGGCGACACCAACTTCATGCCGGTCGTGGGCCACACGAAGGTGCTGCCTCAGCTTCTGGCGGACACCCGCAAGATGCTGGCGGAGGCCTGGCCGACGGCTGCCTAGCGCCCTCGGGAGCGGGGCCGGCCTCGGGGGCCCCGCCGGCAGGCACTAGGCCGTTTCTGATGGCTCTTGGACGGTGTCGCGGAGCCAGATGACGATCGCCGTGACGGCCAGGGTGCCGTTGAAGATGTAGTCGCGTTTGT
>NZ_JBEZKJ010000066.1:0-46667 GCF_040651675.1 Streptomyces sp. NPDC048415
GCCCGCTCCTCCAGCCCCTCCGGCGTTTGAGGAGCGGGGGTTTGGGGGCGGAGCCCCCAAGGACGGGACGAGTAGGGACGGGACGGGTAGGGGCGGAGGGGGCGAGGAAAAATCCCCGCGACACCCCACCGTCGTGCACCTAGCGTGTGCCCATGACCCACCGCGGCGACATCGACGTACGAGCGATCACGAAGTCCGAGATCCCGGACTGGATCCGCGCGCTGAGCACAGGGTTCCTACGGCCCCCGGCCGTGCCGGAAAGCGAGATCGCGGACCGGAGTTCGTACATCGTGCCGGAGCGCACGCTCGGGGCGTTCGACGCCGGCCGCTGCGTGGCGACGTTCAGATCGTTCCCGCAGGAGCTCACGGCGGTGGGCGGCACGCCAGTCCCCGCGGACGCGATCTCGAATGTCACCGTCACCGCCACCCACCGCCGCCGAGGCCTCCTCACCCGCATGATGGCGACCGACCTGACGGCGGCGAAGGAGCGGGGAGACGTGGTCGCCACGCTCATCGCGGCGGAGTACCCGATCTACGGCCGGTACGGTTTCGGCCCCGCCACCACCGCCACCGAGTGGACCATCGACGTACCACGCACGGGCCTGGACCCCCGCTGGCAGGGCCCGTCCGACGGCGGCCGTATCGACCTGGTGGACGCCGAGGACGTCCGCAAGATCGGCCCCGAGCTGCACGAACGGCTCAGGCGCGCCCAGCCGGGTGCGGTCAGCCGCGACGAGCGCTGGTGGCGGCTCAACACCGGTGCACCGGGCGTGACCCAGCTCAGCCCCTGGACGGAGCCGTTCTACGCGGTGTACCGCTCCTCGTCCGGTGAGGCAGAGGGGCTGGTCTCGTACGAGTCGGACGACAACTGGGGCGACGCCAAGCAGCCGCTGAACACGGCGGCCGTGAACTGGCTGATCGCGGTGACGCCGGCGGCGGAGCGCGCCCTGTGGCACTACCTCTGCTCGATCGACTGGATCACGAAGGTCAAGACCGGCTGGCGGGCCCCCGACGACCTGGTGCCGCATCTGCTGCCGGATCCGCGTGCCGCCCGGATCACCACGCAGGCGGACTGGCTGTGGGTGCGGATCCTGGATGTCGTACGGGCTCTGGAGGCGCGTACGTACGGGGGCTCGGGGTCCCTGGTCCTGGAGGTCAACGACCGGGACGGTTTGTCCGCCGGGCGCTACCGGCTGGAGACGGAGCCGGACGGCGCGTCCTGCGCGCCGACCACTCAGGACGCCGAACTCGTCCTCGATGTGGGCGAGTTGGCGGCACTGTGGCTGGGCGACGAGTCGGCGGTGCGGCTCGCGGCGCTGGGCCGGGTGCGAGAAGAACGAGAGGGCGCCGCCTCCGTCGCCGACGCCCTGCTCCGCACGTCCAGGCGACCGTGGTGCCCGGACATCTTCTGAGTCGTACTGCGGCCCCGATCAGCCGGACCGGGCGAGCGGCACCACGAGGATCACAGCTCAGTTGCGCAACCGCCCTAAGCTGAAGCCGAGTTGTGGTGACCTGGCGGATGCTGTGCCCGCGCGGTGCGGGTCCGTGACCGCCGACTTCGACAAGGTGGCTGACAAGGTGAACGACAGCAGAAGCCTCTCGCCCCAGGAGATCGCCGACGTTCTGCGTGAGCGGATCCGCGTGGGAGACCTCAAGGCGGGGGACCGTCTGCCCACTCAGGCCGAGTTGGCGGAGGAATTCGACGTCGAGCGAGGCGCCGTCCGCCAGGCCCTGCGCGCGCTCCAGGAAGACGGCCTCCTCAGCAACGTCAGCAAGGGCAGCCCGCCGCGGATCGCCGAGGTCCCTCCTGTGCGGGGCGAACCCCAGCCGTCGATGGTGGGGCTGGCGCCCCGGATCGTCGAGGCGTTCTCCGTGCCGCACGTGCGCATCGACGCGGCCTGTCTCACCGCGGAGACCCTGATGCTGGCCCTCGGCGAGCCGGTCCGCCTGATCCACGAGGGAACGATCCGCCTCCAGTCGATCGACGTACGCCTCCTCCTCCCCTCCCGGGACATCACTCTGGCGTTCCCGGTCCCGGTGGAGGGCCGCGCTGAGGACGCTCCCGTCCACAAGCGCTGGCTGGACCAGCGCAACGCCCAGGCACACGTCCTGCGTCACAGCCTCCAGTCCCTGCGCTCCTCCCACGGCATCGATGTCCACGTGACCTTCCGCGCCCTGCCCTTCACCCCGCCGGTGAAGCTGTACCTGCTCAACGAGTCGGAGGCGCTGATCGCGTACTACATGATCACCCGGCGCGAGGAGACCCTGGACGGCGGAGCCATGGACATGTACGACGTCCTCGGCTCCGGCTCGCTCCTCTTCTCCTTCGAGAAGAGTTCCGGCCAACGGGACGCCGCCTTCGTGGACCAATCCCAGAAGTGGTTCGACGCCCTCTGGGAAACCATCACCACGGACCTGACACTCGCCTAGTGACTTCTGATACGGCGCAGACTGATTCGGTGGCGACACAGACAGAGAATCTGCGGGAAGTGATCACCCACGCCCGCTTCGTGCTCTTCGACTTCGACGGGCCGATCTGCCGGTTGTTCGCGGGCCACTCGGCGGGGCACGTGGCGAAGGACCTGGTCGAGTGGCTGGAAGGACAGGGGCTTCGGGGACTGCTGACCGAGCAGGAACGGGTCCATCCCGACCCGATGGTGGTCCTGCACGCGGTCGACCGGCGGCATCCGAAGAGCGCTCTGGTGAGCGAGCTGGAGCGGCGGCTCACCCAGCAGGAACTCAAGGCGGTTGCCTCCGCCTGGCCGACCGCGTACGCGGATCCGCTGATCCGCACCTGGGTCGCCCTCGGAGCCCGACTGGCGATAGCGACCAACAACTCCCCGCTCACCGCAGCGAGTTACCTCGAGAGCCGAGGGCTGGGTGCATGCTTCCAGCCCAACATCTACGGCCGCACCCAGGACCTGCACCACCTCAAGCCGGACCCGCACTGCCTCAACCAGGCCCTGAGCGCTCTGAGCGCCGCCCCGTCGGAGTCGCTCATGCTCGGGGACGCCCCCTACGACTTCGCCGCCGCTCAGCGGGCCGGAATGCCGTTTCTCGGCTATGCGCGCAACGAGCGCAAGGAGAAGCTCATGCGGGATGCGGGAGTCGAGAACATAGTGCGGTCGCTGGAGGACGTTCTGCGGGTGCTCCGCCTCAGGCCAGAAGCTGCAGGGTGAGCAGGAAGAGGACGAAGACCGCCCATCCCGCCAGCCGCGGATGTCCCGCTCGCATGCCCATCAACACCATGGTCATCAGGACCAAGCCCGTGAACCCGAGCTTCCACTGCACTAGTTGTGCCATGCCGAATTCGACCCCGGCACCGACCAGTTGGTAGAAAACCATGTCTGCACCCCGTTCACTTCACTGAAGCGATCAACAACCGGTCCAATTGGACTGGTTGACTTGAAAGCTGGTTTCCCTGCCGGGTTGATCCCTTAACCACCAGTCAAGTTGGGCTTCATGCTTGACTGAAACTGGTTTGCTTGTCGGCCAGAAGAGGTACGGTCGCCATGTGGAGGATGAGCGGACCGGTGAGGGAAGCGGGGGCAAGGAGTTCCGGCGCGTCCTGGACGTGCTGCGCGACCGCATGGCCAACGGGACGTATGCCCTGGGTAGTTCGCTGCCGGCACAGCGACTGCTCGCCGAGGAGTTCGACGTATCCAGAGACACCGTCCAGCGCGTGGTGAGAACCCTGGCGGGCGAGGGCTGGGTGGAGTCCCGGCAGGGCAGCGGATCCCGCGTGATCAAGACGCAGCGGATACAAGCCGCGGCTCCACAGGGCGCGAACCCTCGCTCCATGAGGCTCGTCGAGATCATCAGCGAGGCGTTCGACAAGCCGCAGGTCACCCTTGATGTCTGCACTCTGACGTCCGAATCCCTGGACACCCACGTCCGGTTGCAGGCGGAGCGGATCCGGGAGAAGCAGATCGAGCCGCAGCGCATCGCCGTACGCATGCTGATGCCTTCAAGGGCACTCGACATGCCCTTCCCCAGTAACCAGGCCGAACCGTCCGATCCGCGTCCGGTGGAGCGACTGTGGAACATCGCGGAGCGGCACACCGCCTCACTGCGGTACGTCCTGGATTCCCTCAGGGTCGAGAAACTGGTGCCGGAGGTCAGTCTTCAGATCCACCGCGTCCTGCTGGCGCCGGCCTTCAAGCTCTACCTGTTCAACGGATCGGATGCGCTGTTCGCGCCGTACAAATTGGTCCAGCGTCCGATCATCCTGGACAGCGGGGAGGAGATCGACGCGATCGACACGCTCGGGGTCGGTGCCGACTTCACCCACTACGAGAGGAGCCCCGACACGGGTTCCCCGGGCTCCTTCTTCGTGGACAGCATGCAGACCTGGTTCGATTCGGTATGGGACCACCTCCCGGGACAGGGAGTGTGACTGTCCGAGTCGCTGGGGGTCGTCTCCTCGCAGTGCCTTCGCATACGCCCAATCAGTGTTTCCCGAAGTCCTACGCGTGGCACTCGACCTTGCCGAGCTTCCGGACAATGCACACTTCAGGGCGGCGGGAAGTCGCCGCGCGCCCGCTCGACGGCGCGCCCGGTTGATGACGACGGAACGACGGGATGCTGTGACGCAGGACGACGACGCCCGGTGGGCTGATGAAGCCGACCACAAGGCCGGACGCGGGAAGCTGAACGATCCTTACGCCATGGGGGAGATCGCGCACCTCACGACGACGGGCCGATGCTTTCTCTTCGACTTCGACGGGCCCCTCTGCCGGCTCTTTCCGGACGGTGCGTCGGCGCCTCTGGCCCGGGAACTGCGCCGTACCGTCGCGCTGCGCAACGCTGGAGAGCTGCTCACGGAAGAGGTCCGCACGTCCATCGATCCACAGGTCGTACTGCGGGCCGTGGACCGAGCCCGGCCCGGCAGCGACCTGGTCGTGGAGCTGGAAGAGCGGCTCGCGGAAGGCGAGGCCGCCGCGGCGGCGATCGCGCCGCCCACGCCCGGCGCCGGTCTGCTGGTCCGCCGGTTGACGGAGGCCGGGATCCGCGTGGCCGTGGCCACGAACAACTCGCCGGACGCGGTGGCCGTATACCTGCGAAGAGTCCACCTCCACGAGTACTTCGAGGGCCACATCCACGGCCGTACCGACGACCCCCGACGGCTGAAACCCGACCCCGACTCTCTGTATCGGGCCCTGCGAGGCCTCGGCGCCGAGGCGCATGACGCCGTGATGATCGGGGACATGCCCACGGATGTGGACGCCGCGCGCGAGGCCAAGGTGGCATTTGTGGGCTATGCGCGTGATGAGGCGGAGGCCGGTCCGCTCTGGGGCGCCGGCGCCCCACTCGTCGTGTCCCGACTTGAGTTGCTGTCGGCCATGATTCCGCTGTCCCCTTCCTGACGGCCCTCGCGGAAGCACCATGAGCAGGCTGGGTTCAACTCAGGTGAACGGGGGGCTGTGGCGTTACCTTCTGGAATGCCGCGCATGAGCTGTCGGAGATCTCCGGGACGATCGCGGCGAGGGTTTCGTACGGCCGAACGAGCGGCCATGTGAAGCCGGCTGGCTCGTCGACCAGCCGGCCGAGCTGACCTTGCTCGGTCGACCACAGCGGCGTGCCTACCGGTGGAGCGAGATCGTCTGCTCGGCCCCTGTCGACCTCGACCGTCCGGTCACGGGGACGGCATCCCCCGCTCACACCTCCAACACCACCTTCCCCACCACCCTCCGCCCCTCAATAGCCGCATGCGCGTCCCCCGCCCGTCCGAGCGGGAACACCTCGCCGATCACCGGCCGCAGTCGTCCGGCAGCCGCCTCCGCGAAGGTGGTGGAGGTGAGGCGGTGCAGATCGGTGGCGGAGAACTGGACGTCGGCGATGCCGAAGAGCTTGATGCCGCGGCGGGCGGCTTCGGCCGGGTCGATGGGGGCGAAGCCACCCGACGGGGCGCCGTGGGCCGAGAAGCGGCCGCCCTCGGCGGTCAACAAGAAAGCGGCGGCGCCGAGTTCGCCGCCGACGCCGTCGAGGACGACGTCGGCCGCCTCGGCGCGGTCGTTGCCGCCGAGGGCCGTGCGGGCGGCTGCCGCCCAGCCGGGACGCGCCGCGTCGATCATCGCGTCCGCGCCCAGTTCCCGTACCAGGGCGAGTTTCGCCTCTCCCCGGGCGACCCCGACCACGCGTGCCCCGCGGGCGTGGGCGAGCTGGACCAGGAGCGTGCCCATGCCTCCGGAGGCGCCGAGGACGAGGACGCGGTCGGTGGGGCCGATGCCGGTCAGTTCGATCAGGCCGGTGCCGGTGACGCCGTCGTGGACCAGGGCCGCGGCCCGGCGGAGGTCCAGCGCGTCCGGTACGACGGTCAGGGCCGAGGCCGGGGCGACGGCCCGCTCCGCATAGCTGCCGGTCACGAACGCGGCGACCCGGCGGCCCAGCCACTCGGCGGGCACGTCGGGGCCGAGGGCGCCGACGACGCCCGTCACGCCGCCTCCGGGGACGTACGGGGGTGTCACTGGGAAGAAGTCGCGGCCCCAGCCCGACCGCACCTGGGTCTCCACGAAGATCGTGTCCGCGTATGCCACGTCGATCACGACCTCGCCGGGCGCCGGGACCGGGTCCGGGACCTCCACCGGGACGAGAACCTCGGGACCGCCGAACGCCTTCACCTGTGCTGCTCGCATGGGAACACTCCTGAAAAACCTGGACAGAAGAGGTATCGCTCGCAGTCTTCGACCTCAAGTCCGGTTGAGGTCAAGAGCGGCCCGGTGTGCTGCGTAGGCTCGGTGGCATGGCTGAGACGGGCCTGCGCGAGCGCAAGAAGCAGCGGATGTACCAGGTTGTCTCCGACATCGTGACCGGGCTCCTCCTGGAGAAGGGCTTCGACGCCGTGTCCGTCGCCGAGGTCGCGGCCGCCGCCGAGATCTCCAAGCCGACCGTCTTCCAGTAGTTCCCGGCCAAAGAGAACCTCGTGTAGTTCCCGGCCAAAGAGGACCTTGTCCTGTACCGGTTCAGGACCTCGTCCTGTTCCGGTTCGCCGATCACGAGACGGAGTCCGCGCGGGTGGCCGGGGCGGGAGCGTCCGCGCTGGCGGCGCTGCGCCGGCACTTCCTGGCCGGGCTGGAGCCGTGCGATCCCATCACCGGCCTCAAATGACGCCCCGGAGATGCTCGCCTTCCACCGGCTGTACGTGGTGCCGACACGGGCGGTGTCGCGGCTGGACGTGGTGCACGCGCGCCCCCTTCCCTGGTGAGTCACCAGGGAAGCGGGCGGCCGTCGCGGAAGAAGCCGCCGGTGGGGCCGTCGTCCGGGAGGGTGGCCGCCCAGACGACGCTCGCGGCGCCCTCCGCCACCGGACGACCGCCGGGTCCGCCCATGTCGGTGGCGACCCAGCCCGGGCAGACCGAGTTCACCAGGACGCCGTCGGCGCGCAGTTCGCCGGCGAGCATGCGGGTGAGGGCGTTGAGGGCCGCCTTGGACGCGGAGTAGGCGGGGGTGCCGCCGCCCATGCCCGTGAGGGACGCGGCCTCGCTGGAGACGTTCACGACGCGCGGATGCGCACTCGCGCGCAGGAGGGGGAGCAGCGCCTGCGTCAGCCGCCAGGGACCGTACAGATTCGTCTCGGCCGCCTGCCGTACGACGTCCAGGTCGGCGGTCGTGGCGCGCTGCCAGGTGTCGTACGTGATCGCGGCGTTGTTGACCAGGACGTCGAGGGCGTCGATGTCCCGGGCGACCGCGTCGATGTCCGCCTCGGAGGTGACGTCGAGGCGGAGCGGACGCGCGTTCGGCCCGAGGGCCCGCGCCGCCTCGGCGGCCGCTCGCGCGGACCGGGCGGTCACGAACACGGTGTGACCCGCCGCGGCCAGCTGCCGGGCGACCTCGCGGCCGATGCCACGGTTGGCGCCGGTGACCAGCGCGATCATCGCGGTGCTCCCGCCGGAGTGATCATTGCGGTGCTCCCGCCGGGGTGTAGAGGGGGATCAACTGCTCTTCCTCATTTCAAGCGTCCAGTACGGCGATGTCGAGTCGGTCGAGGCGCGACGGTTCCGCGATGACGCCGATCTCGGTGATGCGTTCGTCGCCGGCGAAGGCCTCGACGACACGGCGCCCGCGGGTCAGATCGGCCTCGGGCAGCACGGCCCGGCAAGCTCGGACGTCTCCGCGACGACCTCGCCCGCAGCGTCGCCGGTCGGCGTCCGGCGATTGCTGGGAAACTCCGGCAGGGCTCTTCGGGCCGTAGCTCGGCCAGACCGGTTCAGCGCCCGGACACTGGGCGATGACCAGGGCGCGGCGGCGGATACCGCCGGCACGGCGGCAGGTGCGCCGAGGTGGTCGGTGCGCCGAGGTGCTCGGTGGTGTGGGC
The DNA here is from genome assembly GCF_040651675.1 of Streptomyces sp. NPDC048415. Classification (NCBI taxonomy): domain Bacteria; kingdom Bacillati; phylum Actinomycetota; class Actinomycetes; order Kitasatosporales; family Streptomycetaceae; genus Streptomyces; species Streptomyces sp. NPDC048415. The sequence continues at coordinate 8,315 of NZ_JBEZKJ010000066.1, forward strand.
GGAGCGTGCGAGCGCGCCGCGCCACGCTTCCGCGTTCGTCCACGTCGGCCTCGTCGAAGGCGATGGCGAAGTCCGCGGCGTCATCGTTGTCGAACGGGCCGACGTGCCAGGTCCCATGGTGATCTCCGGTTGGCCCCGGCGTCACGGTGCCGTCAGCCACTGACACTCCTGTCCTGTCCCAGATAAGTCTGGGCAGGACGGGCCCCTCACCTGTGCTGCCTACGGTTGAGCGGGACAGGCTGGTGCTTGTTGTCCCGCTCAACCGTAGGCAGCGTGGCCTTTTAGTTCCGGAGCCAGGCCGACAGCCGTAGGCGGGTTGGGCCCGGTTTGGTGATTGTGGCGGTCCGGGACGTCGCTTTGCATTTCCGTGCTTCGCGAGCGAGTCGGTACTCGTCCGCCGCGCGGATCAGTTCTTGAGAGCGGAGCTGGTGCATGGTGAAGTGCATGCCACTCGCTCCTACTGCTGGAGCTCCAGCACGTCGGCGATCACGCAGCTGACGTTGTCGGGGCCGCCGGAGTGGTTGGCCAGGGCGATGAGTTCGCGTACTGCCTGCTCTGGGTCGCTGATCGTTGTGACGACCTGGCGTACTTCCTCGGTCGGCACCACGGTGGACAGGCCGTCGGAGCAGAGCAGGTAGCGGTCTCCGGGCTGGGCGTCATGCAGGCGCATGTCGGGGGTGACTTCGCCTCCTCCGGCCAGGGCTCGTATCAGCAGCGACCGCTGGGGATGGGATGTGGCTTCTTCCGGGCTGAGGCGTCCTTCGTCGACCATCGACTGCACCATGGTGTGGTCGTGGGTGATCTGGAAGAGCTCTCCGTCACGCAGGAGGTAGGCGCGGGAGTCGCCGATGTGGACGAGGGCCAGTTGCGATCCGGTCCAGAGCATCGCGGTGAGCGTGGTGCCGACCTCTTGCAAGGAGGGGTCGGTTTCGGCGACTCCGTGCACGGCTCGGTTGGCCTGTTCGATGGCGTCTTCGAGGACGTTGAGGAGATTGCCTGCCGGGATGCTGTCGGTTTCGAGGCGCTTGAGTGCGTCGATGGCGGCGGCGCTTGCGGGGGCGCCTCCTCGGCCGAAGCCGTCGGCGACGGCGAGCAGGCGCGATCCGGCGTAGGCGGTGTCCTGGTTGCTCTCGCGGACCAGGCCGGCGTCGGACAGTGCGGCGTAACGGATGCCCAAGGGCTTGGCGGTCGGGGACATGGCGGGGTCCTCCCAGGACAGGTGGCCGATGAGGAAAGAAGCGAGGTCCCGTCGGGCGGTAGTGTCGGCCTCGACCTGCGCCCAGAACGCGCGGACCGCTTGAGCCGCCTCGGGGGCTTTCAGCTCGCAGACGACCTGAATGCGGGCCAGCGGCATTCCGAGACGACGAAGCCAGGCGACCAGCCGGGCCTGCTCCAGTTGCTCCGGAGCGTAAAATCGGTAGCCCGTCGCCGGGTCGACACGAGCGGGGGTCAACAGCCCGAGTTCGTCGTAAAAACGCAGAGCCTTCGGCGACAGCCGGGATGCCTTCGCGAACGCCCCGATGGTCAGCAACCCCATGCTCGCTCCTCCTCATGCCGAGCACATTGCCCGGCCCTTTGATGCTGTGGCCTCCCCCAAGGTGAAGGTCAACTAGCGGCTCTCCGACCGGACAACAAACCCCAGATCTGGCTCCGGGCGATCGTGCTGCACGGCTACTTCGATGCGCATGGCGGTCCGCTTGAGTTCGGTGAGGAACCACGCCCGGGCCGTGGTCCGGAGCGCTCGTTCCTGGCGCAGTCGTCGGTTGAACTCCGCTCTGAACTCTTTGAACTTCGTTTCGTCGTCAGTAAGAGCGAGACTCCGCCAGTAGGGGGATGCAAAGAGTGAGGTCATCCGGGAGGTTCGCCCCTTCGACCCACGCCGCTATGGCGCCGTCTACCCGGAAGTCGTCGAGGCCATAGCATCGCGTGATCCCGCTCCAGCCAGGACTCGAACCCCACATGCCCACCGGTCGTCGACGACCAATACAACCCAGGGAAATGCCGTTGCCCGCGATATGACGGGAAGCTGCGGACCGGCCGCACGGCCTCGAACGGCACCGAGATCGCATCCGCCAACGGCAGCCGACGTTCACCTTGGTCGTCCCGCCAGCCGACCTCGAAGCCGTCTACATGTGACGGCTTCGTCCCCTCCAGCACACCCAGCCCCATGTATGCCGCTCTGCAGACCTGCAGGAACTGAGCAGCTTGAATGGGGCCAAACCCCTCGGGTGATTACACAGCCCGGCGCGCCCCCCGTCGCTGGGCCGTGTCTTTTCACTGCTGAGGCGAGGTGAGGGGCTTTCGGTAAGAGCTGAGCGTCACGCCGACGGCCGGGTGAGTTTGGCGGCCACGGCGTCGAGGACCCAGTCCAGGCCGGTTGCGAAGGATGTCTCGGCGTCCACGTCCGTGCCGTCGTACACGGCCTTGGCCAGCGCCGGGAAGCGGCCGGTGGCCAGCATTCTCGTCACATGCGGGCCGTGGGCGCGCTGCCAGTCGTGCTTGGACAGGCCCGTGGCACGCTCGGCCCGCAGGTTCGCGATCTCGCGCCTGATCGCGCCAATGAAGTAGGCGCTGACGGTCTCCAGGGCGCGCATGACGGTGTCGACATCGGTGAGGCCGTCGAAGGCAGCCAGCGTGGCCTCGGTCACGGCGAGACCGTTCGGACCCAGGGTCGGGCGACCGCCGAGCAGGTCGGCCAGCCATTCGTGGCGGAGGGCGGCCTGCCTGGTGCGCTGGGCGAGGCCGCGCAAGGCCTCCCGCCAGTCACCGGGCTGCTCCTCGGGAAGAGTCTCGGCCTGGACCTCGTCCACCATGAGGTCGAACAGCTCCTCCTTGGTGGAGATGTATCTGTACAGCCGCATCGGACCGGCGTCCAGGCGGGCCGCGACCTTGCGCAACGACACCGCCTCCAGCCCGCCCTCGTCGGCCAGTGCGATGGCGGCGGCGACAATCCGCTCCCGGTCGAGCGGCACGGGGCGAGTCGGCGGCTCCGGCCGGTCCCAGACAGTCATGCTCACACCGTACCGTTGCGATGCGCCGTATACGAGCAATACAGTGTATCGACATGAGACATCGCATCGCAGTGGTCGGGAGCGGTCCTGCCGGCCTTACCTTCGCCCGTGTCCTGCACCGCCATGACCACCCCGTCACCGTCCTCGAACGCGATCCCACCCCCGACGCCCGCCCCCCGGGCGGCACGCTGGACCTGCACGAGGGGATGGGTCAGCTCGCGCTGGACAAGGCGGGGCTGCTGGCGGAGTTCCAGGCGCTGTCTCGTCCCGAGGGGCAGGCCATGCGCATCCTGGACACGGACGGGACCGTCCTGCGCGACTGGCAACCCCGCCCGGATGACCGGGCCAATCCCGAGATCGACCGCGGGCAACTGCGTGACCTGCTGCTCGGCCCTCTCGACGTCCAGTGGGGTCGGGGCGTGACGCAGGTGGTGCCGGGGACCCGGGATGGCGTACTGGTCCATTTCGCGGACGGGCGACAGGAGACGTTCGACCTCGTGGTCGGCGCGGACGGCGCCTGGTCCCGGATCCGCCCGGCGGTCTCGTCGGCGACACCGCACTACACCGGCGTCACCTATGTCGAGACCTCCCTCGACGACGTCGACACCCGCCACCCTGACCTCGCCCGGTTGATCGGCGACGGTTCCATGGCTGTGTATGGCATGAACCGGAGCCTCGTCGCCCAGCGCAACAGCGGCGGCCACGTGAAGGTGTACACCAAATTCCGCGCGCCGCTGGACTGGCACACGAACCTGGACCTGACCGACGTCGAGGCCGTGCGATCGAGTCTGCTGGCTCTGTTCGACGGCTGGGCCGCTCCCGTCCTCGACCTCCTCCGCCACGGCACCGCTTTCGTCCACCGCCCGCTCTACGTCCTGCCCGTGTCCCACACCTGGACCCACGTCTCCGGGGTGACGCTACTGGGCGACGCCGCCCATCTGATGCCCCCATTGGGGGCGGGCGCGAACCTCGCGATGCTGGAAGGCGCCGAACTCGCCGAGTCCATCGCCACCGGCCCCGGAGATCTGGACGAGACCGTCCGAGCCTTCGAGGAGCAGATGTGGGCGCGGGCGGGCAGGTGGGCGAAGATCACGACGGCCGGTCTGGAACGCCTCGTGAGCCCGGACCCGGCCGAAGCCCTCGCCCTCTTCGACCAGGTCCAGCCATCCTGACCGCCAAGCGCGAGAGCACCAGCACCAACAGCTCGCCACGGCTTCACGGGGCAGTACGGCACCGCCGCGGTTCCCAAAAATCCGGTCCGATCCTCCTCGCGGGCTGGGAGGGCAGCTAGCTACGCAGGTCGTCCGGGGCCCGTTCACTTCATACTGCAGACCCAGCGGGAAACCGCAGATAGACCGGGAACGGACACCGGCGTCCCGGTGCCGTCAGCCACTGACATTCCGCCGTGAGAGCCGTGTCGGAGTGGTGTGGCGCACTTTTGCAAGCGGCGTGCTTGCAATTGTTAGCGAGAGTGCGGCAAGGTAGGGGCATGGCATCGCTCAACGTCGGCAATCTTGGTGAGTATCTGCGGGAACAGCGGCGCACCGCGCAGCTGTCGCTGCGGCAACTCGCCGACGCCGCCGGGGTGTCCAATCCGTACCTGAGCCAGATCGAGCGCGGGCTGCGCAAGCCGAGCGCGGAGGTGTTGCAGCAGGTCGCCAAGGCGCTGCGGATCTCCGCCGAGACGCTGTATGTGCGGGCCGGCATCCTCGACGCCGAGCGGGACCGGGACGAGGTGGAGACGCGCGCCGTCATCCTCGCCGATCCCACGCTGAACGAGCGGCAGAAGCAGGTGCTGCTCCAGATCTACGAGTCCTTCCGCAAGGAGAACGGCTTCGAGATCGCCCAGGCGAGCGAGGACACGCACGGGACCGACGTGCACCGCGGCCCCGGAATCGACCCGGACCAGGACATACCGGACGCCCAGGACACCGCAGTCCGCGGCCCCCGCACGGCCGACGGAAGCGATGCCGGTCCGCAGCAGACCGCCAGTTGACCAGCACCATGAGCACCACGCGTACGACGAGGAACACGGCCGACCGGCCGGTCCCGCCGCGGATCACCAAAACCCTCAGCTGAAGCGAACACGGGAGGACCATCGTCATGGCCATCACCGACGACATCCGCAAGGCCGCTACGGACCCCACCCCGCTCTACTTCCTCGCCGGCACCGCCGACCTGGCCGTTCAGCAGGCCAAGAGGGTGCCCGGCATCGTGGAGCAGATCCGTGCCGAGGCCCCGGCGCGCATCGAGACCGTCCGCAACATCGATCCGAACGCCGTCCAGGAGAAGGCCACCGCCCGCGCCAAGGAGGCGCAGGAGACCCTCCAGACCAAGGTGACGGAGTTCATCAGCAGCCTCGACACCGACCTGAAGAAGCTCGGTGAGTCCGCTCAGGACTTCGCGCTGCGCGGTGTCGGCGTCGCCGCCGAGTACGCCGTCAAGGCCCGGGAGACGTACGAGAAGGTCGCCGAGCACGGCGAGCAGACCGTGAAGACCTGGCGCGGCGAGGCCGCCGAGGAGATCGAGGAACTGGCCGTGGCCGTCGAGCCGAAGGCCGAGCCGGGCGAGGGCGAGATCCAGGTCGAGGACAAGCCCGCCGAGGCCGGTGCCGAGAGCTCCGCCAAGAAGGCCGCGGCGAAGAAGGCCCCGGCCGCCCGCAAGGCCCCGGCCGCCAAGAAGACGACTCCGCCGGCCAAGTAGGACATGCACTTCGCGTTAACCGGACGGGCCGGGCACTCTCAGAGTTCCCGGCCCGTTCTCCGGGTACGGTGGCCGTAGAGACGACTCGAACCGGGCGGTGGGCATTGTGCTGATGACGGCATTCGGCGGCTTGATGTGGCTGATCTTCACGGCCATGCTCGTGCTCGCCGTGGTGGCACTGGTGATGGCCGGGCTGGCCCGCGAGGACGCCTATCGCGCCGCCGACAAGCAGAACAAGGTGTTCTGGCTGATCATCCTCGGCATCACGGTCGCCGTGAACCTGCTGGTGCCGATGCTCTTCCTGCAGATCGCCGGTCTGATCGCCACGATCGTCTTCTTCGTCGACGTGCGCCCCGCCCTGCGCCAGGTCTCCGGAGGCGGCCGCGGCCGCCGCGGCGGAAGCAGCAGCGACGGCCCGTACGGCCCGTACAACGGTGGCCGCTGAGACCACGCCCGCCCTTACAACGGCGGTCGCTGACACCGGCTGCCCCGGCAACGGCGGCTGCTGAGCCCGCCCGCCCCGGCAACGGCGGCCGCTGAAACGCCCGCCCTGCAACGGCTGCTGAGACCCGCCCGCCCCTGCAACGGGCGGCCGCTGACACCCGCCCGCCCTGCAACGGCGGCTGCTGAGACCCGCCCGCCCCTGCACCGGCGGCCGCTGACACCCGCCCGCCCTGCAACGGCGGCTGCTGAGACCCGCCCGCCCCTGCACCGGCGGCCGCTGACACCCGTACCGCCCTTACAGCGGCGGCCGTTCAGACCCGTACGACGGTTACGGCGTCCTGTCCAGCAACAGCACCGCCACGTCGTCCGCCAGTTCGCCGCCGTTGAGCTCGCGCACCTCGTTCACCGCCGCGCGCAGCAGCTCCTCGCCCTCGAGTCCCTGGGCGAGCTGACGGCGGACCATGTCGACCATGCCGTCCTGGCCCAGGCGCTCCCTGCCCTCTCCGATGTGGCCCTCTATCAGCCCGTCGGTGTAGAGCATCAGGCTCCAGGCGGCGCCCAGCTCCACCTGCATACGCGGCCAGCGGGCGTGCGGCAGCAGGCCGAGCGCGGGGCCGTTGTTGTCGTACGGCAGCAGTTCGGCGGGTCGGCCAGGGCGGGCGATCAGCGGGGACGGGTGACCGGCCAGGCACAGCCCGGCGCGGCGGCCGTCCGGGGCGATGTCCACGGTGCACACGGTCGCGAAGATCTCGTCATTCTCGCGCTCGTGCTCCAGGACCTGCTGGAGCGTCGAGAGGAGTTCGTCGCCGCACAGCCCCGCGAACGTCAGTGCGCGCCAGGCGATGCGCAGCTCCACGCCGAGCGCCGCCTCGTCGGGCCCGTGCCCGCAGACGTCGCCGATCATCGCGTGCACGGTGCCGTCGGGCGTGCGGACGGTGTCGTAGAAGTCGCCGCCGAGCAGGGCGCGGGAGCGGCCGGGGCGGTAGCGCGCGGCGAAGCGCAGCGGGGAGCCGGAGCCCTCGAGGAGCGGAGTCGGCAGCAGGCCGCGCTCCAGTCGGGCGTTCTCCTGGGCGCGCAGCTTCGACTCGGTCAGCCGTCGCTCGGCCTTGTCGGAACGCTTCCGCTCCACCGCGTACCGGATCGCACGGCTCAGCAGCCGTCCGTCCAGCTCGTCGCGGAAGAGGTAGTCCTGGGCGCCGACCCGCACGGCCTCCGCGCCGCGCTCGGCGTCCCCGGACGCGGTGAGCGCGAGGACGGCGTGCCGGGGCGCGAGCCGCAGCACGTGCTTGAGGGTGGCCAGCTCGTCGTCACTGTCCGCCGCCCGGCCCGGCGCCGGAAGCGCGAGGTCGAGCAGGATGCAGTGCACGTCGTCGGTGAGGAGCCGCTCGGCCTCGGTGAGGTTGCGGGCGGTGCGGATACGGATCGGCTTCCCGGTCGCGTCGAGCATTTCGGGCACGCTCAGCGAACCGGCCGGGTCGTCCTCGATGACCAGCAGGGTCAGGTTGGTGGTGCTGTCGGCCGGGGCGGTGGCGCGGGGCGCCGGCGCCGCACCGGACGGGCCGCCGGTCGAGTCTCCGGATGGGCCGCCGGGTGAGAACGCGGCTTGAGCCTGACCACTCTCCACGGCCGGGATCGCTCTCTGCCGCGGTACGGGTACGGGCATCGTGTCGGTTTCCTTCCCTCCCCCCGAGGGCGTGGCGGGACGAAGGACCTCGCCCCACCGACGGGGACCATAGCGTCAGCCGGTGCCGCAACGGAATGGTGTACGGCACGGTGTCCGGCAAACGGCCACCGTCATATGCCGCATCCTGTACCGCACTTGGACAGGATGCGGTTCCCTCAGAGATGACGAACGTCACGTCCCCACGGTTGCGCCACGTGGGCAACCGTGCGGTGCGTCACGTGGGGCAGGTCACCTGCCTCCGGCGCCGCGTACCTACGCGAGCGAGGGCATTCCGGACGTTGGTGCCCGAGTCGGTCGGCGAGGCGTGAGCCGTCACGCGTCCGGCCGTACGACCCCCAGGATCGGCATCGACCCCGCCCCCGTGATCGTCACGGTCCGCCCGGGGCGGGGCGCGTGCACGATCGCGCCGTCGCCTACGTACATCCCGACATGGCTGGCGTCGTCGAAGTAGATGATCAGGTCGCCGGGGCGCATGTCCTTGATGCCGACGTGGGCGAGCTGCTTCCACTGCTCCTGAGAGGTACGCGGAATGCCGTGCCCGGCGGATGCCCAGGCCTGTGAGGTCAGCCCCGAGCAGTCGTACGAGCCCGGGCCCTCGGCGCCCCATTCGTACGGCTTGCCCATCTGGTCGGTCGCGTACTTCACGGCCTTCTTGCCCTGCTCGGACGCCTTGCTGTTGATCTCCGCGAGGACGCCGGAGCTCAGCCACGCCGACTGCGCCTGGTAGGCGGCCTTCTCCTCCAGCTTCGCCAGCCGCTCCTTCTCCTTCTTCTCCAGCTGGGATTCCAGCTTCTCGGCGGCGGCGATCTGCTGCTTGATCTTCTTCTTGGCCGCGGCCTTGGCCTTGCGGCCCGCCTCCAGCTTCTTCCACTGCGCGGAGGCGTCCTTGGCGTACTGCTCCAAGTCCTGCTGGGTGCGGGTCATCTCGGCGAGCAGCCCCTTGGTCGCGTGCTCGCCCTGCCGCAAGCGCCCCGCGCCGTCCAGGAACTCCTGCGGATCGTCGCTCAGCCACAGCCGTGCCTCGGGCGGCAAGCCGCCACCTCTGTACTGCGCCCGGGCCGCGGCGCCCGCGCGATCCTTCAGCTTCTCCAGCTTCGCCTGACCCTTGACGATCTCGCGGGCCAGGTCGACGATCTCGGCGGACTGCTTCTTGGCCTTCTCCTCCGCGGCGTTGTACGCGTCCGTGGCCACCGCGGCGGAATGGTAGAGCTTGTCCAGTTTCTTGTGGATCGCTTCAAGGTCCTTGTTGCTGACGGGCGTTGGGGTCGCGGAGGGCGTGCGGGTCGGTGTCGGTGTCGGGCTCGCGTACGCCACGCCGGGTGTTGCCAGCACCGCGCAGGCACATGCGCAGGCCAGGGCCATCGCCGCCGTGCTCAGGCTCCGCTTGCCGGATCCCATTACTCCGCCCCCTAACTGATTTACCGTCAGTAACTTACGGACGCCTGGGGGATCGTGCCATGTCGGCGCGCAATGCGACAGAGGCGGGCAAGAACTCCCCACCCCCTGGCCCGACTCCCCACCCGGCTCCCTCCCGCTTCCGCAAGACGATCTCCCCGCCTGTGTGACGAACCAGTCACGGAGTTCGTTCCCCGCAGGTCACAGGTCACAGGTCACAGGTCACAGGTCACAGGTCACAGGTCGCAGGTCGCAGGTCGCAGGTCGCAGGTCGCAGGTCGCGGGTGACGGGTGACGGGCGACGGGTGCGGCGTCACGGGGTCGCGCGCGGTGCCAACGCCTCCCAGCGCACCGTGACTTCGCCCTGCCGCCAGCGCGTCACCCCGTCCGTCACCGGCCAGTCGGCCGTCAGATCGCGGACCGCGCGTATCCAGCGCTGCCGGGCGCCGTACGACGCGTAGGGCGCGGCGGCGGCCCAGGCCCGGTCGAAGTCGCGCAGGAAGGCGTGCACCGCTTCGCCCGGGACATTGCGGTGGATGAGGGCCTTGGGCAGGCGCTCGGCGAGGTCGGACGGGCGGTCGAGGGAGCCGAGACGGGTGGCGAAGGTGACCGTGCGGGGGCCCTCCGGGCCGAGGGCGACCCAGACGTGCCGGCGGCCGATCTCGTCGCAGGTGCCCTCGACCAGCAGGCCGCCCCGGGAGCCGGGGCCCGCCGGTGCGAGGCGGGCGCACAGCCGCTGCCAGACCGCGGCGACCTGGTCCTCGTCGTACTGGCGCAGTACGTTCGCCGCGCGGATGAGGGCCGGTCTGCCCTGCACGGGCACTTCGAAGCCTCCGTGCCGGAAGACGAGGCCCTCGCGCTCGAAGGGCCTCGCGGCCGCCACCCGGGCGGGTTCGATCTCCACTCCCACCACGCGCGTGCGGGGCGCGACGGTGCGCAGACGCGTCAGCAGCTCGAGCGCCGTCCAGGGGGCGGCGCCGTATCCGAGGTCGACGGCGACGGGGTCGATGGCTCCGCGCAGTTCGGCGCCGTGGACGGCCGCGATCCAGCGGTCCATGCGGCGCAGGCGGTTGGGGTTCGTGGTCCCGCGCGTCACCGTACCCACGGGGCGGGACGCTGCGCGGGTTGTCATGCGTATGAGAGTAGGCGGGTCCGGCGAGGGCCGGGTCAGCCTGTGGATAACCTTCCGGCCTTCGGGGAACCCGTCGAAAAGGACTCGAAGGGGGCTCCCGCGTATGCATCTCGCCATCGAACGGTTGAGCGACCAGCAGTAATAATTCGGCAAAGGGGAAATGGGGCTGACCGCTCCGGCGTTGTGGCACTTGAAGGGGGCGTGCGCGTCCTTCGACCGGCATGCCCGCACCAAGGAGGAACGCCACGTGAGCCAGTACGTCAGCAGGCTCGGGCGTCGCTCTCCGGCAGCGCCCTCACGGCTCAGGCTGCACCGCAGGCCTCGTCGCGTCGCGATGCTCTCCGTGCACACCTCGCCGCTGCACCAGCCCGGCACGGGCGACGCGGGCGGCATGAACGTGTACATCGTGGAGCTCGCCCAGCGCCTCGCCGCGATCAACATCGAGGTCGAGATCTTCACGCGGGCCACCACGGCCGCCCTCCCGCCGGCCGTCGAGCTGGCCCCCGGCGTCCTCGTGCGGCATGTCGACGCGGGCCCCTACGAAGGCCTCGCCAAGGAGGACCTGCCCGCCCAGCTGTGCGCCTTCACGCACGGCGTGATGCAGGCCTGGGCCGGTCACCGCCCCGGTTACTACGACCTGGTGCACTCGCACTACTGGCTCTCCGGACACGTCGGCTGGCTGGCCGCCGAGCGCTGGGGCGCCCCCCTGGTGCACGCCATGCACACCATGGCCAAGGTCAAGAACGCCGCGCTGGCCGAGGGTGACACCCCTGAGCCCGCCGCCCGCGTCATCGGCGAGACCCAGATCGTGCGTGCCGCCGACCGCCTCATCGCGAACACCGCGGAGGAGGCCGACGAGCTCGTACGCCACTACGAGGCCGAAGCCGGCAAGGTCGCCGTCGTCCACCCGGGCGTCAACCTCGACCGCTTCCGCCCGGCCGACGGCCGCGCCGCCGCCCGCGCCCGCCTGGGGCTCCCGCAGGATGCCCTGATCCCCCTCTTCGCGGGCCGCATTCAGCCCCTGAAGGCGCCCGACGTGCTGCTGCGCGCGGTCGCCGTCCTGCTGGACGAGCGCCCCGAGCTGCGTGGCAACATCGTCGTCCCCGTAGTGGGCGGTCCCAGCGGCAGCGGTCTCGCCAAGCCCGAAGGGCTGCAGAAGCTCGCCGCGCGGCTCGGTATCGCCGACGTCGTGCGCTTCCGGCCGCCGGTGGGGCAGGAGCAGCTCGCGGACTGGTTCCGGGCCGCGTCCGTGCTGGTCATGCCCTCCTACAGCGAGTCTTTCGGTCTCGTCGCCATAGAGGCGCAGGCGGCCGGCACACCGGTGCTCGCGGCCGAGGTCGGCGGACTGCCCGTCGCCGTGCGCGACCAGGAGACCGGCTTCCTGGTGCGCGGGCACGAACCCGCCGCCTACGCGCGCGTGCTGCGCGATTTCGCCGACGACGAGACGCTCGCGGCCCGGATGGGCGCCGCCGCCGCGCGCCACGCGGAGCGCTTCGGCTGGGACACCGCCGCGGCGGCCACTGCGGACGTGTACACGGCGGCGATCCAGGCCCACCGGCGCCGGGCCCGCGCGCACCACCACGCCTGAGACACGGCATGTCCGAGGGCTGACGTACGCTCCCCTCATGGCTGACGCAGCGTCGATCATCGAGCAGGTTCTCACCGAGGCCGAGCTGGAGTGGGAAAGTCCCGCGGCGGGCTCGTACGTCGTGAAGCTGCCCGGTACGCGCAAGCTCTCGACGACCGTCTCGCTGATCGTCGGCAAGCACTCGCTGTCGTTGAACGCGTTCGTGATCCGCCACCCCGACGAGAACCACGAGGGCATCCACCGCTGGCTCCTGGAGCGCAATCTCAAGCTCTACGGGGTCAGTTACGCGGTCGACTCCCTGGGGGACGTGTATCTGGTCGGCAAGCTGCCGCTGGCCGCGGTCACCCCTGTCGAGGTGGACCGGCTGCTCGGCTCGGTCCTGGAGGCCGCCGACGGCTCCTTCAACACGCTCCTCGAGCTGGGTTTCGCCTCCGCGATCCGCAAGGAGTACGCCTGGCGGGTGTCCCGGGGCGAATCGACCCGCAATCTGGACGCGTTCACACATCTGACTCAGCGTCCCGCCAACTGACCTTCCTCGCATACTAATTAGGCAGTGCGTGCCCCCTTCCCTGACCGGGGTCCCCGTGGCATGCTCGCCGCCGACGCAGATCTGAACGTCGTTCACATCCATGGAACTTATGGAAGGCGGGCGGGCATGAACGTGGGTATGGGCAACGGGCACCCGGGCCTCACCAGACGGGGCCTGCTCAGCAGCGCCACAGCCGTGGCGGCCGTCGCCGTGACCGGCACAACGGCGACGGCCGCCGCACCCCGGCGAGCTGAAGTCCCGGCCCTGTGGACGGAGTTCACGCGCACCCCCTTCACCCACCCGCAGATCCCGTACGTCGGCAGGTCCGGCCGCGGCGGCGGGGCGGCGCGCTTCCCCCGCCGTCCCGTCGTGGCCGACATACGCGACCACGGCGCCGTGGCGGACGACGGCACGACGGACTGCGCCCCCGCGATCAACCGTGCCATCGCTGCCGCCGGAAGGGCCGGCGGTGGCACGGTATTCATCCCGCCCGGCACCTTCCGCATCGACGACCTCATCCGTATCGGGCACTCGAACGTCGTCCTGCGCGGCGCCGGAAGCGACCGTACGAAGCTGTACGCGACCAAGAACCTCACCGAGCTGATCGGCGTCTACGGATCCCGCTACGGCGGCGACAAGTCGTCCTGGTCCTGGGCCGGCGGCCTCATCTGGCTCTGCCCCGCCGACCGCTTCGCGACGCTGACGACCGCCATCAGGGCGAAGGCGTGGCCTTTCGAGGGCTGGACCGGCAACCGGCGCGAGGAGTGGGAGACGCTCACGACGGTCGAGCCCGCGCGCCAGGGTTCCTGGACCGTGACGGTCACGGACGCCTCGGGGCTGCGGCCCGGCGCGCTGGTCCTCCTGCGCCTCGCCGACGACGCCGGCCACACGCTCCTGGAACACATGTCGGGCGGCGGCCCGGGCCCCGAGGCGTACTACTGGGACGACAAGACCAAACTGACGTCGTACGTCCCCTACGAGTGGCCCGTCCGCATCGCGCACGTCCGCGGCCGCAAGGTCACCCTCGAACGCCCCCTCCCGCTCGACGTACGCCCCGAATGGGACCCCCGCCTGACCACCCACGTCCCGGAGCTGACCGGTTCGGGCGTCGAGGGGCTCACCCTGGAGGCCGTCGAGACCCCCCAGTCCCCGCACCTCCTCGACAAGGGCTACAACGGGGTCGTGTTCCAGTGCGCCTACGACTGCTGGGCCGACGACATCGTCGTACGCCATGTGGACAACGGGTTCGGCCTCGTCGCCGCCTCCGCCTGCACCCTGCGCCGTACGACGGTCGCGGGCCGCGGCTCGCATCACCCGTACTTCTGCCGCGAGGGCTCGCACGACAACCTCGTCGAGGACTTCACCATCGAGCAGCGCACAGTGCCCGCGCCCGCCGGAACCCAGCTGCACGGCATCAACGTCGAGGGCCTGTCCTCGTACAACGTCTGGTCGCGCGGCGACATGCGGATGGGCACGTTCGACAGCCACCGCGGCCTGCCCTTCGCGAACGTCCGCACCGACATCACCGTGAACAACAACGGCCGCCACGGCGGCGACGCCTCGGCGGGACCGCTCTTCGGCGCCCGCTTCACGCACTGGAACATCCGCGTGACCAACGGCCGCGCGGGACTGATGAAGCTCGACGGCCTCGCGCCCTACAGCGCCACCGTCGGCCTCAACGAGGTCACCGAGTCCGACCAGATCGACCTACCCGACTTCCCCGGCGATCTGCACTCCCGCCTCGAGCTGTACGGGACCACGGACGTCGTACGCCCACGCAATCTCTACGAGGCCCAGCGGGAGCTCTGACTCACCGCACGGCGTCGCAACCGATCGACTCACCGCATGGCGTCGTACCCAACGAAGTCGAACATGCGCTCCCCGCGCGCGAGCGGCCCGGGCTCCCGGTGAACCGGTGGGCCCCGACGCCGAAGGGGAGCGCGGGGTCGGGCCTCACAGGCGCTCGAAGCCGCGTTCCTCCAGCCAGCCGCACAACTGCGGCACGAGGTCCGGGCCCGCGGTGGCGGTTCCGCGTCCATACGACCGTGCCGCCGGTGCGGCAGAGCCGGGTGCAGTGGTCGATCGTCCGCTCGGCATCGGCGTCGCTGATGTTGCCGAGCACCCCGCACACCAGGACCAGATCGGCGGGCACCATCCCGGCGTACTGGTCCGGTCGACGAGGCGTCCCCCGCGACGGCCTCGACCCCCGTCAGCCCGGCCGCGCGGGCGGCCCGCCCGGCCACCTCGACGTTCCGCTCGTCCCACTGCACGAGCCGCGCCCGCACATCGTCTCGGCGGGGACGCCCGGCCGGCACACCGATCAGGTCCCGGCCCTGCCCCGCACAGACGCTGACGGCGCGCAGCGGACCCGGCGGGGCGTCGTCGAGGGCGCGGCGGACGCGGTCCTGTACGAGCGCGAGGCGCTGTCCGAGGTAGGAGCCGGGAGTGTCGTACGCGGTGTGCCACTCATGTCAGTCCGTGGACCGACCCCAGGGCGCTCACCGGTGCCCTGCCCGGGCGTATCGCCCCGGCGGCACGCCCACCAAGCGCTTGAAGTGGCGGGTGAGATGGGACTGGTCGTAGAAGCCGGTCGCGGTGGCGACGTCGCCCGGGGGCTGTCCGTCGAGCAGCAGGCGGCGGGCGCGGTCGACGCGGCGGGACATCAGGTACTGGTGCGGGGCGATGCCGTACGCACCGCTGAACGCCCGTACCAGATGGGCGGGATGGGCGTGCACGAGCCGCGCGGCCTCGTCCAGGGGGATGCCCTCGAGGACCCGCGTGTCGAGGAGTTCGCGCAGGCGGTGGGCGAGCGGGCGGTCGCCGCGCGGGGCCCCTGCGACGAGCCGGGGGCGCAGCCGGCCGCACAGCCGCTCCGCGATCAGCGTCAGCCTGCTCTCGGCCTCCAGTTCGTCTCCGGCGTGCGCGAGGGCGGTGTGCAACTGCCCGACGCGCCGCCGCAGTACGGGGTCCAAGAGATCCGGTGTGTCCACCGCGGGCCCGATGAGACTCTCGTCGAGCCGGCTCAGGTCGAGATACAGGACCCGCTTGCGAAAGCCCCGCTCACTGACCGGCGAACCGTTGTGCGGGACGTACGGCGGCAGCAGCGAAACCGTGTCGTGCGGGGTGCCGTGCTCATGCCGCTCGAGGTCGTACCGCACGGCGCCGTCGTCGACGATGAGGAGCGTCCAGGCGTCGTGTACGTGCATGGGATACGCGTACTCGGTGTAGTGGGCGTGGAAGACCTCCACCACGCCCGGGACACGCGGGCGCCAGGCGGAGACCTCACGCTGAGCGGCCATGCAAAGAACGTACAAGACGGTGCCGTACGACGGTCGGCAGTCTCGGTGCATGACCACGCACGCCGAACCGATGCGCTTCGACACCAAGATCGCCGTCCTGCTGCGGGAGGACCTGGAACCCTGGCAGCGGCTGAACGTGACCGCGTTCCTCGTGAGCGGGCTCGGCCCGACGGTCCCCGAGGTGATCGGGGAGCCGTACGAGGACGCGGACGGCGTGCGGTACCTGCCGATGTTCCGCCAGCCCGTACTGGTCTTCGAGGGCACGAAGGAGACGCTGACGTCCGCCCACACCCGGGCCCTGTCCCGCACACTCCCCCGGGCCCTCTTCACGTCCGACCTCTTCACCACCGGCAACGACCGCGACAACCGGGCGGCGGTACGGGCCGTGCCGACGGCGGAGCTGGACCTGGTGGGCCTCGCGGTGTATGGGCCGCGCAACGCCGTGGACAAGGTGGTGAAGGGGGCGCGCATGCATCCCTGAGCGGCGGACGGGGTCAGGCCGCCGAGACCTCGGGCTCCAGGGTGGCGGCGGGCGCCGGGGCGGCGGACGTCTCCTCCGCGGGAAGGCGCCGCATCAGCATTCCGTAGCCGACCCCCGCCGCCGTGCCGACCACCGCGCACAGTCCCCACAGCCACTGGGCGCCGAACCGGTCGATGACCAGGCCGGACATCAGTGGCGCGACAAGGGCGGCGAGGGACCACGACAGCGTGTACATGCCCTGGTAGCGGCCGCGGCCGTGCAGCGGGGAGAGCCGGACGACGAGTCCCGTCTGCGTGGGCGCGTTGACGATCTCGGCCAGGGTCCACACGCACACGGTGAGGGCGAAGACGCCGACCGAGCCGGCGAAGGCGGTGAGCCCGAAGCCGTATCCGGCGAGCAGCGACGAGATCACCAGCAGCCGCCTGGGATCCCGGTGCTCGATGAAACGGGTGACCGGGATCTGCAGCGCCACGATGAGTACGCCGTTCACGGCGATCGCCATGCCGTAGTCGGCCGGCGTGAAGCCCCCCGCGCCCATCGCGACCGGCAGTCCCACCGAGCCCTGCTGGAAGACCAGGGCGACCAGGAAGGACAGCCCGACGACGCTCATGAAGCGCCGGTCGCGCACGACGGTCCCGAGGCCGACATCCTGCTCGGCCTCCTTGAGGACCTGGACCGGCCGCGACTCCGGCAGCTTGAGGAAGACGACGATCGCGCAGATGAGGGTCATGCCGGCCTCGATCAGGAACCCGGCCAGATAGCTGAACTCGGCGATGAAACCGGCGGCCATGGAGGAGACGGCGAAACCGAGGTTGATGGCCCAGTAGTTGAGGGAGAAGGCGCGGACGCGGTCCTCGGGCCGCACGATGTCGGCCATCATCGCCTGCACGGCGGGCCGGGAGGCGTTGGACGCCATGCCCACCAGGAAGGCGACCGCGGCGATCGCCACCGGGTGGTGCACAAAGCCGAGCAGCGCGACCGAGGCGGCCGTCGACACCTGCGCGACGAGCAGCGTGGGCCGCCGCCCGAGCCGGTCGGTCATCACGCCGGCGCCGAGCGAGGAGATGACACCGCCGAGGCCGTGCAGGGACGCGACGAGACCGGCGTACGAGGCGGAGTAGCCGCGGTCGAGCGTCAGGTACAAAGCCATGAAAGTGGCGACAAACGCACCAAGCCGGTTGATGAGGGTGCTGGTCCACAGCCACCAGAACTCACGAGGGAGCCCGGAGACTGTCTCTCGGGCGGCGCGTCTCAGTGAGACGAGTGACATGCGGGGCCCCCAGGTCATGCGGATGCGTAAGTGGCTCAAGCGGTGGTCACAACTTACGAGCACCCGGTTCCGGAGGGCCACTCAATTAACAGATGCCGTCAACTGTCCGCCTTCCGGGCAGGTGAGCGGGGGGACGAAGGCTTCCATTACGCTCGGACGTATGGCCGACGCACCGTACAAGCTGATCCTCCTCCGCCACGGCGAGAGTGAATGGAACGCGAAGAACCTGTTCACCGGCTGGGTGGACGTCAATCTCAACGAGAAGGGCGAGAAGGAGGCAGTCCGCGGCGGTGAGCTGCTCAAGGACGCCGGCCTGCTGCCCGACGTGGTCCACACCTCGCTCCAGAAGCGCGCGATCCGCACCGCGCAGCTCGCCCTCGAGGCCGCCGACCGCCACTGGATCCCGGTCCACCGCTCCTGGCGCCTGAATGAGCGTCACTACGGCGCCCTCCAGGGCAAGGACAAGGCGCAGACGCTCGCCGAGTTCGGCGAGGAGCAGTTCATGCTGTGGCGCCGCTCGTACGACACCCCGCCCCCGCCGCTCGACGACGACTCCGAGTTCTCCCAGGCGAACGACGCGCGCTACGCGACGATCCCCCCGGAGCTGCGCCCCCGCACGGAGTGCCTCAAGGACGTCGTCATCCGCATGCTCCCGTACTGGTACGACGGCATCGTCCCCGACCTCCTGACCGGCCGCACGGTCCTGGTCGCGGCCCACGGCAACAGCCTCCGCGCCCTCGTCAAGCACCTCGACGGCATCTCCGACGCCGACATCGCGGGCCTGAACATCCCCACCGGCATCCCCCTCTCCTACGAGCTGGACGCCAACTTCAAGCCCCTCAACCCCGGCGGCACCTACCTCGACCCGGACGCCGCCGCGGCCGCCATCGAGGCGGTCAAGAACCAGGGCAAGAAGAAGTAACCCCAGCCGAAGAAGCCCCCCGTCCGCGGTTTTCTCGCGGTGGGGGGCTCTTTCAGTGACGCGGGTCGCTCAGTGCGGGCCGCTTCCCGGGGTGGGCGGGCGTCAGGCCGTCAGGGGTACTGGGTGGATTTCGTCCGCCGCGTGGCCGGCGCGTTCGTGGACGCGTTGGACCGCTTCGGCCGA
The DNA here is from genome assembly GCF_040651675.1 of Streptomyces sp. NPDC048415. Classification (NCBI taxonomy): domain Bacteria; kingdom Bacillati; phylum Actinomycetota; class Actinomycetes; order Kitasatosporales; family Streptomycetaceae; genus Streptomyces; species Streptomyces sp. NPDC048415. The sequence continues at coordinate 26,956 of NZ_JBEZKJ010000066.1, forward strand.
GGGTGCCTCGGAGAGGCAGTACACGGTGCCTGACCCCGGGTCCGCCCAGGCCTTCTTGAAGTGGACGCCTTCGTCCTTCTCGACGGCGAGGTCGGCTTGGTGCGCCTGCTTCAGCTGATCGGCCGTGATGCCCGCCATTCCGTGGTGGACGTCCATGAACTGCGCCATGGCCTCCGCCTCCTTACGCCTCTCCTCGCCTGTTCCGTCTCCTCCATGCTGCGCCCGTGCGGCGGCGGGGGCGACTGCTGAGGGAATGGTGAAGGGCCCCGCTGTGGACAGCGGGGCCCTTCGACGTCGTACGTGGTCAGCCGCACTGGCAAGGATTGCCCGACTGGCAGCCGCAGCCGCAGCCGGAGCCGCAGCCGCAGGCGCCGAACAAGGGGAGGCTTTTGATCTCGGCGGGCTGTTGAGTGTCGCGGTCCTGCGTGGGGTCGGGCGTGCTGGGGGATTCGGTCATGGGTCCCTCCTTCAGGCACGAAGGTGTGCGAGGCACACTGCGCCGCACAGCTCCTGTCGCCCATTGCATGCCCAACAGGGCGGGCGCATCAACGGCGCATTGAGGCTCGCACGCGCCCCTGGGCGTACGCGCTCCGCTTCCGGGCGTAGGCGCTCAGGCCCCCTCGACCCCCGTGACCGGCTGGATGTCCGCCTGGAGGTCGTCCGCGTGCTCGCCCGTCACCAGGAACACCACCCGCTTGGCCACCGACACCGCGTGGTCGGCGAAGCGCTCGTAGTAGCGGCCCAGCAGGGTCACGTCCACGGCCGTCTCGATGCCGTGCTTCCAGCGGTCGTCCAGCAGGTGCTGGAAGAGCGTGCGGTGCAGGAGGTCCATCTCGTCGTCGTCCTGCTCCAGCTGGAGCGCCAGGTCGACGTCCTTGGTGATGACGACCTCGGCGGCCTTGGCCATCAGGCGCTGGGCGAGCTGGCCCATCTCCAGGACCGTGGCGTGCAGGTCGTGCGGGACCGCGCGCTCGGGGAAGCGCAGCCGGGCCAGCTTCGCGACATGCTGGGCCAGGTCGCCGGAGCGCTCCAGGTCGGCCGACATGCGCAGCGACGTGACGACGATCCGCAGGTCCGTCGCCACCGGCTGCTGGCGGGCCAGCAGGGCTATCGCCCGGGCCTCCAGCTCGTGCTGAAGATCGTCGACCTTCTGGTCGGCCGCGATCACGCTCTCGGCCAGCTTCAGGTCGGAGTCGAGGATGGCCGTCGTGGCGCGCCCGATCGCCGACCCGACAAGCCGGGCCATCTCGACCAGGCCCTCGCCGATCGAGTCCAGTTCCTCGTGGTACGCGTCCCGCATCAGGGTGTCCCTCTCTTCGTGCGTCAGCCTGGGGTTCCAAGGGGCTCGTGAACCCCACGCTCCCACGTTCCGGCCCGTACGCGTCCGTTTCCGTCACCCCAAATGAACCATCCCTAGCTCCTAGGTGAACTCTGGGCGACGAGTGTTCGAGGTCGCACTCGGATGGCTGTGGCCAGCGGTGACGACATGCCTAACCTGGATGCATGGACGTGAACGCGGCGGTCGCCGCAGCGGCAGCGATCGCCGGAGTGCTCACCGGTGTCATCGCCATGCTGGCGTTCCGCTGGAGCGAGCGCGACCAGAAACGCCCCACCCGCACTTCTCTGCACACGGAAGCGGTGCTTCCGCCCGGTGTGGACACCGTGCTGTCGGTGCTGCGCTCCTCGGCCGTCGTGCTCGACGAGGCGGACGCCGTGGTCAAGGCCAGCTCGGCCGCGTACGCCCTCGGGCTGGTGCGCGGCGGCAAGCTGGCCGTCGAACCGATGCTCCAGATGGCGCGTGACACCCGTCGGGACGGGGAGATACGCCAGGTGGAGCTGGATCTGCCGAGGCGGGGGACGGGAAGGGGCGAAGCCCTGGCCGTCTCCGCGCGTGTCGCGCCGCTCGGCTCCCGGCTCGTGCTCCTCCTGGTGGAGGACCTCACGGAAGCGCGCCGCATCGAGGCCGTACGACGTGACTTCGTCGCCAATGTGAGCCACGAGCTGAAGACGCCTGTCGGCGCGCTCTCCCTGCTCTCCGAGGCTGTCATGGACGCCTCGGACGACCCGGAGGCCGTCGAACGCTTCGCGGGCCGCATGCAGATAGAGGCCACCCGGCTCACCAACCTCGTACAGGAGCTCATCGACCTCTCCAGGGTGCAGAACGACGATCCGCTCGAGGACGCGGAGCCCGTGCGCGCCGACGAACTCGTCGCCGAGGCCATCGACCGGTGCCGCCACCAGGCCGGCACCAAGCAGATCACCATGGCCGCCGGTGGCACCGCGGACCTCAGCATCTGGGGCAACCGCGGCCAGCTGGCCGCGGCCCTCGGCAACCTCGTCGAGAACGCCGTCAACTACTCGCCCGCGCGCACCCGCGTGGGCATAGCCGCGCGCCGGGTGACCGCGCCCGGCGGAGACCTCATCGAGATCGCCGTGACCGACCAGGGCATCGGCATCTCGGAGAAGGACCGGGAGCGCGTCTTCGAGCGCTTCTACCGCGTCGACCCGGCCCGTTCCCGCCAGACCGGCGGTACGGGCCTCGGGCTCGCGATCGTCAAGCACGTGGCCGCCTCGCACGGCGGTGAGGTCACGGTGTGGAGCTCCGAGGGTCAGGGCTCCACCTTCACCCTGCGGCTGCCGGAGGCGGGCGCGGCCCGCGACCGCGTCACCGATCACCACATGCCCGGACTCGACGATGAGGACGAGACCGGACAGCCCGACGGGACGACCACCGTCACATCCCCGTACGAACCGCTTCCTGCCCCGGAGGTCCTTCCGTGACCCGTGTGCTCGTCGTCGAGGACGAGGAGTCCTTCTCCGACGCCCTGTCGTACATGCTCCGCAAGGAGGGCTTCGAGGTCGCCATCGCGGCCACCGGCCCCGACGGACTCGACGAGTTCGAGCGCAACGGCGCCGACCTCGTCCTCCTCGACCTGATGCTGCCGGGGCTGCCCGGCACGGAAGTCTGCCGCCAGCTGCGCGGACGCTCCAACGTCCCGGTGATCATGGTGACCGCCAAGGACAGCGAGATCGACAAGGTCGTGGGCCTCGAAATAGGAGCCGACGACTACGTCACCAAGCCCTTCTCCTCCCGCGAGCTGGTCGCCCGTATCCGGGCCGTCCTGCGCCGCCGCGGGGAGCCCGAGGAGGTCACTCCGGCCGCCCTCGAGGCCGGGCCCGTCCGCATGGACGTCGACCGCCACGTGGTCACCGTCTCCGGCTCCAAGGTCGACCTCCCGCTGAAGGAGTTCGATCTGCTGGAGATGTTGCTGCGCAACGCCGGCCGCGTCCTGACCCGCATGCAGCTCATCGACCGGGTCTGGGGCGCCGACTACGTGGGCGACACCAAGACGCTCGACGTCCACGTCAAGCGCCTGCGGGCCAAGATCGAGCCGGACCCGGGCGCGCCCCGCTATCTGGTGACGGTGCGCGGCCTCGGCTACAAGTTCGAGCCGTAAACCGCACCCGCGTACGTACGACGAAGGGCGGCACCCCCTGAGGGGTCCCGCCCTTCGTCGTACGGATCTACGTCACTGACCGGCGGAGGCCGTCGCCGTGGCCGTCGCTGTCGCCGTGCCCGTGGCCGTCGCGCTCGACGACGCGGCACCCGTGGGCGTGCTCGAGGCGGACCCGGACGGCGTAGTGGTCGCGGAGGACGACGCGCCCGGCGTCGGGATGTCGCTCGGGCCCCACGTGGAGAAGTAGCTCTCTGCCGGGACGACGAAGGCGCTCAGGCTCACGTCGCCGGTCTTGCTGAAGCTGAACGTGACCTTCTGGACGTTGCCGTCCTTGACGGCCTCCCGGCTGCTGGCCAGGACCGCGGAGGCGTTGTTCTTGCCGCCGAGGACGACGGAGCCGCCGGCCGGGATGGTCAGCTTGCCCGAACCCTTGGCGGGCTTGATCGTCGCGGTCTTGCCGGCCACGGTGATTCGGTCCAGTGTCTGGGCGGTGGTCCCGTTGTTGAACACGGTCGCGGAGATCACGGCCGGGCCCGTCGACTGCAGGTCGGGCTGGGTGATGATGGTGGCGTTCTGGATCTTGATGACGCCGACGGTGACCGCCGCGTTGTCCGGCTTGACCTCCAGGGTCTCTGCGTCGGAGCCGGCGCCGCACGCGGCGAGCGAGGCGATCGAGAACGCGATGGCGGCGGCGGCGAGAGCGCCGCGTCGAAGGCTGCTGCTCACGGCGGCGGCAACTCCTTGAACGTGGGCGAAGCAGGGCGACTCACGTGTAAAGCCTCCCTAAGGGTCTGTCAGCGGCCTTAGGTTACCGAGCCGTTCCCACGCCGCCGCACCCGACCCGCCTCTAGGCACCCACGGGCTCCATTGCGCCGGGTCCGCGCTCCGTCTGTCGCACCTCGCCCGGCGGGCTCGTCGGCTACTTTGAGGGCGTACTCGTCCGCCATTCACATAAGTACCCCTGGCATCGGCTTGCGGTTTTCACGTAAGGAATGGATGGGGATCCGGAAAACTGATCTTCGGCGCGAGAACGGCCGCCGTGATCAATTCCGGATTCGTCTCGTACTCGACTCCGGTCACCGAACGGAGTAGCGGAAGTCGCACTCCTGGAGCCGGACAAACCGGTACGTTCGGACGCTGGTCAGGGGCTTCTGTTGTCTGTAACGTGCGCGTTTCACTTCCCCTGGACAGCGGCTCCGACCTGCGAATACCCTCTTCCGCTCGCCCCTCGCAGCACGTTCCTGTTGCGATTGTCAAGCCCCGAGATATGCCCTGACCTGCGAAAACGCCATTCAGAACACGCCGTATCCGTGTTACCCTGGATAGCCACGGAAGGGGTACCTGTCACATGACGTTCAAGGTTGGCGACACCGTGGTCTATCCCCATCACGGGGCCGCGCTGATCGAGGCCATCGAAACTCGCCAGATCAAAGGCGTGGACAAGACCTACTTGGTGCTGAAGGTCGCCCAGGGCGACCTGACGGTGCGTGTGCCAGCGGACAATGCGGAGTTCGTCGGCGTGCGTGATGTGGTCGGTCAGGACGGGCTGGACCGGGTCTTCGAGGTGCTGCGCGCGCCGTACGCCGAGGAGCCCACGAACTGGTCGCGTCGTTACAAAGCAAATCTGGAGAAGCTCGCCTCCGGCGATGTCATCAAGGTCGCGGAAGTCGTGCGTGACCTGTGGCGTCGTGAGCGCGAGCGTGGACTCTCCGCCGGTGAGAAGCGCATGCTCGCCAAGGCCCGCCAGATCCTGGTGAGCGAACTCGCCCTCGCGGAGAACACGAACGAGGACAAGGCCGAGGCCCTGCTCGACGAGGTCCTTGCGTCCTGACGCAGGCAGCCAGACCGCTCTGCTCAGCACATTGAAATGCCGCGGTGCCCGATGACATATTTTCTGTCGCCGGGCGCTGCGGCATGTTCGTATCTCCATGCCGTACGCCGGAGAATGATCCCCTGATACTTGGCGTGCCGGGCCCGGGCAGCTGGCTCGACCGGCGTCACGGAAGGGTCCGGTCAAGCCGTCGCGCCCGGCACTCCCAGGCCATACCCATCCCGGCCGAGCACACAAACCTGACAGGAACCGATGTCTGACGATTCGCGCCCTACACCTTCGGGGGCTCGTACGGCGGCCGTGATTCCGGCGGCCGGCCGGGGCGTGCGCCTCGGCCCGGGCGCCCCCAAGGCGCTTCGCGCGCTGAACGGCACGCCGATGCTCATCCACGCCGTCCTAGCGATGGCCGCCTCCCGCGCCGTCTCCCTGGTCGTCGTCGTGGCCCCGCCCGACGGTGCCGCCGAGGTGAAGGCGCTGCTCGACACGCACGCGCTTCCCGAGCGGACCGACTTCCTGGTCGTTCCCGGCGGGGACAGCCGCCAGGAGTCCGTCAAGTACGGGCTCGACGCGCTGCCGCCCGGCATCGACATCGTCCTCGTGCACGACGCGGCCCGGCCGCTTGTCCCGGTCGACACCGTGGACGCCGTCATCGAGGCCGTACGGGACGGCGCCGTCGCTGTCGTACCGGCGCTGCCGCTCACCGACACCGTCAAGGAGGTCGAGCCCGCCACCTCGCCCGGGACGCCCGAGCCCGTCGTCGCCACGCCCGAGCGGGCGCGGCTGCGCGCCGTGCAGACGCCGCAGGGGTTCGACCGCGAGACGCTCGTACGGGCCCACGAGGCCGTCACCGACAACGTGACCGACGACGCCAGCATGGTCGAGCAGCTGGGCCTGCGGGTGGTGGTGGTGCCCGGGCACGAGGAGGCGTTCAAGGTGACGCGGCCGCTGGACCTCCTGCTCGCGGAGGCGGTTCTCGCGCGGCGGAGGCTGAACGATGGGTTCTGAGGTGCCCTTGCTGCCCCAGGTCGGGATCGGCACCGACATCCACGCCTTCGAGGACGGGCGGGAGCTGTGGTGCGCCGGTCTGCTGTGGGAGGAGGAGGGTCCCGGGCTCGCCGGGCACTCCGACGCGGACGTCGTCGCGCACGCCGCGTGCAACGCGCTCTTCTCTGCGGCGGGGCTGGGGGACCTCGGTGCCCACTTCGGGACGGGGCGGCCCGAGTGGGCCGGGGCGTCGGGGGTGGCGCTGTTGAGGGAGGCCGCGCGGATCGTGCGCGGCGCCGGGTTCGTCATCGGGAACGTCGCGGTGCAGGTCGTCGGGCCCCGGCCGAAGATCGGCAAGCGGCGGGACGAGGCGCAGAAGATTCTGTCGGACGCGGTGGGGGCGCCGGTGTCGGTGTCCGGCGCCACGACCGATGGTCTCGGGTTTCCGGGCCGGGACGAGGGGCTGATGGCGGTCGCTACGGCGCTGGTGGTGCGGCGGGCTGAGGACTGAGGGCTTTGCGCCCCCTCCGCTCCTACCTGAGGGCTCCGCCCCGGGTACCCCTTATCGCGTCTGGCGCTCGTCCTCGAACGCCGGACGGGCTGAAACCAGGTCACGAATACGTGCCCTTGAGTCGGAGGGTCCCGGGGCACTAGCCAGGGGCCACTACCCTGGAGTGGTGACTATTCGCCTGTACGACACCAGCGCCCGGCAGATCCGTGACTTCACCCCGCTCGTGCCGGGTTGTGTCTCGATCTACCTCTGTGGCGCCACCGTGCAGGCCGCACCGCACATCGGTCATATCCGCTCGGGCCTCAACTTCGACATCATGCGGCGCTGGTTCGAGCACCGCGGCTATGACGTGACGTTCATCAGGAATGTCACGGACATCGACGACAAGATCATCGCCAAGTCCGCGGACCAGGGCCGCCCTTGGTGGTCCATCGGCTACGAGAACGAGCGCGCCTTCAACGACGGTTACGACGTGCTCGGCTGCCTGCCGGTCACGTACGAACCGCGCGCCACCGGGCACATCACCGAAATGGTCGAGATGATGCGGGGGCTCATCGAGCGCGGTCACGCGTACGAGGCGGACGGGAACGTCTACTTCGACGTGCGCTCGTACGACGGCTACCTCCAGCTGTCCAACCAGGAACTGGACAACCTCCAGCAGCCCTCCGGAGTCGGCGAGACCGGCAAGCGGGACCCGCGCGACTTCGCGATGTGGAAGGCCGCCAAGCCGGGGGAGCCGAGCTGGGAGACGCCGTGGGGACGCGGGCGCCCCGGCTGGCATCTCGAATGCTCCGCCATGGCGCACAAGTACCTGGGCAGCGCGTTCGACATCCACGGCGGCGGACTCGACCTGATCTTCCCGCACCACGAGAACGAGATCGCCCAGGCCAAGGCCTTCGGCGACGAGTTCGCCCACTACTGGGTGCACAACGCATGGGTCACCATGAGCGGCGAGAAGATGTCGAAGTCCCTCGGGAATTCGGTGCTCGTGAGCGAGATGGTCAAGCAGTGGCGGCCCATTGTTCTTCGGTACTACCTCGGTACTCCGCACTACCGCTCGATGATCGAGTACAGCGAAGAGGCCCTGCGCGAGGCCGAGTCGGCGTTCGCGCGCATCGAGGGCTTCGTACAGCGGGTCGTCGAGAAGGCGGGGGGCGTCGTCGAGCCCGCGGCCGAGGTGCCGCCCGCCTTCGCCGAGGCCATGGACGACGACCTGGGCGTCCCGCAGGCGCTCGCCATCGTGCACACGACCGTGCGACAGGGGAACTCCGCCCTGGCCGCCGACGACAAGGAAGCCGCCGTCGCCCGCCTCGCCGAGGTCCGGGCCATGCTCGGCGTCCTCGGGCTCGACCCGCTCGACCCGCACTGGGCCGGTGAGGGCGAGCGCGGGGAGGATCTCCACGGCGTCGTCGACACCCTCGTACGCCTCGTGCTCCAGCAGCGTGAGGCGGCGCGCGCCCGTAAGGACTGGGCGACCGCGGACGCCATCCGCGACCAGCTCAACCAGTCGGGCCTCGTCATCGAGGACAGCCCGCAGGGTCCGCGCTGGACGCTCGGGCCGCGCTAGACACCTCGAGAATGTGCCGCTCCGGCCTCCGGGCGGCACACTCGTAAACACACACACGTACGCTTCACGCTTTCCAATGAGCAGAGACAGGTAGGTCATGGCCGCTAACAACCGCCGCATGTCCGGCAAGAAGGGCGCGCAGGTCGGCAGTGGCGGCCAGCGACGCCGGGGCCTCGAAGGCAAGGGCCCGACCCCGCCCGCCGAGGCGCGCAAGGGGCACAAGAAGAACCGCATCGCCGGCGCCAAGGCCAAGCAGGCCGTGCGCCGTCCCGCGCCGCGCGGGCGTGGCGGCAAGGGCACGTCGGAGATGGTCGTCGGGCGCAACCCCGTCGTCGAGGCGCTGCGCGAGGGCGTGCCCGCGGTCACGCTCTACGTCCAGCAGTTCATCGACAACGACGAGCGGGTCCGGGAAGCGCTGCAGCTCGTGGCTGAGCGCGGCGGCATTCACCTCATGGAGGCCCCGCGTCCCGAGCTGGACCGGATGACCAACGGACTCAACCACCAGGGTCTCGTCCTCCAGGTCCCGCCGTACGAGTACGCGCACCCGGAGGACCTCGCCGCCGCCGCGTACGACGAGGGCGCCGACCCGCTGATCGTCGCCCTCGACGGTGTGACCGACCCCCGCAACCTGGGCGCCGTCGTCCGCTCCGTCTCCGCCTTCGGCGGTCACGGTGTCGTCGTGCCCGAGCGGCGCGCGGCCGGGATGACCGCCGGTGCCTGGAAGACGTCCGCCGGCGCCGCGGCACGTACACCCGTCGCCCGCGCCTCCAATCTGACGCGCGCCCTGGAGGCGTACAAGAAGGCGGGCCTCGTCGTGGTCGGCCTCGCCGCCGACGGTGAGACCGAGGTCGGTGACCTGGAGGCCCTCGGCGGCCCCGTCGTCATCGTCGTCGGCAGCGAGGGCAAGGGGCTCTCCCGACTCGTCGGCGAGACCTGCGACTTCCGGGTGCGGATTCCGATGCCCGGTGGCGCGGAGTCGCTGAACGCCGGTGTGGCGGCGGGAGTCGTGCTCTACGAGGCGTCGCGGCGACGCGCCTGAACAAGCGTCCGCGCACTCACCCCCGTGGGGCAATCGGGACGTTCGGGATGACCTTGACGCGGTCCGGACAGATCGGCGCAGTCAAAGCAGTGTCCTAAACACACGTCACTCGGTTAGATGAGTGTGGACACCAGAACACCCCGCACACCCACGGGGGACCGCTCGTCGGGATACGACGACGCTCCCGCGCTGAGCATGGTGAAGGTGCCGAGCGATCCGGCGCAGGTCATCGTCAATCATGCGAGCTTCCGCGTGCAGCTAGGCGCCGCGCCGCGGAGTCAAAACCCGCGCATCTCACGGCACTTGAGCTCCGCCTACGACGCCGCGCGCATCCCCGCCGCCGTTCCGGCGGGCGGAGCGGGCGCGGCCGCCGGGAACCGCCGTCGCGCCCCCGTCGTCTGGAGCGGGAAGTCCGCACCGGACGACACCGGCGCGCACCGGCTGCTGCAGGCCGTACGGAGTACGAGCCTGCGCCACGGCTCCGCCGACCCGGCCGCCGACGTCGGCGCGACCCAGGTCATCCCGCGCATCGACGAACAGCGCGACTACGAAGGCGCCATGACCATGGACACGGTCGAGACGCCTCTCGTCGGCAGCCAGCGCACCTACGACTCCGCCGGAACCCGGCTGCTGCCGCACATGCGCAGTGTGGGCAGCTCGTACGACGAATCGTCCTACGTGGACGGGGAGTTCGAGGAGCTGCCGGAGGAGGACCTCGACGCGGACGGCGACGCACCCGCCAAGCAGCAGGGCGCCGACCCGGTCCGGCACGCCTACTACCCCGGCCGCCGCATGAACCTCGGCGTCGTGCTGCTCCCGCTGCGCGTCTTCCTCGGGTTCATCTCCATCTACGCAGGCATGGGCAAGCTCTGCGACCCCGTCTACTTCGACGGCGGCAAGCGCGGCTCCATGGTCAAGTGGCTCAACACGCTGCACCCCTGGGAAGTCGCCGAGCCGCTGCGGCAGTTCGCGCTCCAGCACCCCGTCGGCGCCGGACTCGTCATCGCCTTCTTCCAGGTCATCGTGGGCGTGCTCACGGTGCTCGGGTTGTGGCAGCGGGTCGCCGCCGTCGTCGGCGCGATGCTGTCGGCCGCGCTCATCGTCACCGTGAGCTGGAAGACGGTGCCCGCCTACGACGCGCCGGACATCATCTACCTCGCCGCCTGGTCCCCGCTGATCATCGCGGGCGCTCCCGTCTACTCCGTCGACGGACGCCTCGCCGGCGAGGCCTGGCGCACGCTCGGTCCGCGCGCCGAGATCTGGGAGCTGCGCGGACGTGTGCTGCGCCGGGGCGCGCTGGTCTCGGCCATCGTCGTCGGGCTCACGCTGCTCGTCGGCTCGCTGCTCGGGGGCGCGGTCCGTGACGCCGACCGGGTCGTCGTGCCGGGGCCCGGTGAGGCGCCGCGCAACGAACTGCCCGGCTCGCCGCTGCCCGAGACGCCCGGCGAGCGGCATCAAAAGGCCTCTCCGTCGGCCTCCGGGGAGCCCACGCATCGAAGCTCCTCCGCACCATCCGGCGCGGCTACGACGCCGGGGGCGGTCCGTGAGAGCGGGCCGGTGAGCAGTGGCCCCAGTCAGACGCAGGGCGCCGGTCAGGCTCCGCCGCAGCAGTCGTCGCCGGTGAACCAGGCGCCGAGCTCCAGCGCGGGGCCGACGTCCAGTGGGGGTTCGTCCGGCGGGAGTTCCACCGGTGGTTCCGGCAGCGGTGGGTCCTCCGGGCAGCCGGGGCTGGTGGGGGGCCTTCTCGGGTGACGGCCTTGGTGGGGGCGGAGGTGTGGGCGGTTTCTCGCCCCCTCCGCCCCCACCTGTCCCATGCCTGGGGGCTCCGCCCCCAGATCCCCGCTCCTCGAACGCCGGAGGGGCTCAGCTTTTTCAGCGGCCCAGGGCCGCCAGTTCCTTCGCGGCCTCTGTGAGGTCCTTCGCCGTGTCGATGGCGCGCCAGTAGGCGCCCTGGGGGATCGGGAAGCCGGCCAGGCGGCGTTCGCGGGCCAGGCGGGGGAACGTGGTGCGCTCGTGGTCGCCGCGCTCGGGGAGCAGGGAGGCGAACTCGGGGGAGAAGACGTACACGCCTGCGTTGATCTCGTACGTGGTCGGCGGGGCCTCGATGAAGTCGGTGATGTGGCCGAAGCCGTCCGTCTGGACGGCGCCCCACGGGATGCGGGGGCGGGCGAGGGCCAGGGTCGCGGCCGCGTCGCGCTCGGTGTGGAAGTCGGCCATGTCGCGCAGTGAGAAACGGGTCCAGATGTCGCCGTTCGTCGCGTACCACGGCTTGTCGGGGTGCGGGAGGTGCGCGGCGGCGTACTTGAGGCCGCCGCCGCGGCCGAGGGGCTCCGTCTCGACGACCGTCGTGACATTGACCGGCAGGTCGGCCGACTCCAGCCACTTCTGGAGGACCTCGGCGAGATGGCCGCAGGAGACGACGACGTCGGTCACGCCCTCTTCGGCGAGCCAGGTCAGCTGGTGGCCGATGATCGGGGTCCCGGTGCCGGGGATCTCGACCATCGGCTTGGGCCGGTCGTCGGTGTAGGGGCGCAGCCGGGATCCCTGGCCACCGGCCAGGACAACGGCTTGAACGGGGCGCGACGCGGCGTTCGGATCGGTCATGACCGAACTGTACGTGGCGCCCCGCTCGCGGCTTCTGGCGGCAACCGTTCCTTAATCAGCCGTTACCTGACGGCCCGGAATGAGCTGTTTCGGCAGCTCATTCCGGGCCGTCAGGCTCGGGCTCGGACGCGTCGGGCTCGGTCTCAGTAATGCGTGGCCGCGACTCCCGACGCGAACGACGTGTCGCAGACGGGGCGGGCGAAGGACTGGGCGCGTGCGGGGCCGTAGGCGCGGACCGCGGCGCGGCCGAGGGCGCGGGCGATGGACACACAGTGCTTCGCGAGCGATGGGCGGCCGTTCACCGCCTCCTGGAGATGGGTGAGGGCGACGCTCGGGTTCTTCTCCTGGAGTTCCAGAAGGAGTCTGTCGCGCAGGACGTCCTGCGGGGCGCGGGAGACGGCTCGTGTGGAGACGTCTTCGGACGACGCGGTGAGCACCGAGTTCGAGGGATTCCCCGACCAGTTGACTCGGGTGACCGCGAGGGTCCCGGAGAGCACCAGGACGACAGGCAGAACGAGGGCGAGGGTGCGGCCGATCCGGCGGGCGGGGCCACGGCCACGCCGGGTCCGTTGGTTAGTGGTGGAGTGCTTCACGCGAATGAGGGTAGCGCGGGGTGATGATTTGGCGACATTTAGTCACCTGTTTGGGGGATAGGAAGCCTCCAATTTCTGGGTAGGGCGTTGACGTGCGCGTATCGAAATGCCCCTTCTGCCGGGGTATTTGTCGACAACGAAGAGGGCCCCGCAGCAGGCTGCGGGGCCCTCTTCGTCAACTTGGGTGAATTCACCCGCTACGAGGTGTCGAACCCGTCGGGCCGGAACGCAAAACCGGTCCTCGGGCAGGTCCTCAGTCGGAGAGGCGCTCGCCCGTCGAGGTCGAGAACACGTGGGTCTCGCCCGGACGCGGCACGACGTGCAGCGTGGCGCCCTTGTCCGGGACCGCGCGGCCACTGACGCGGACGACCAGGTCGGTGAGCTTGTCGTCGACCTTGGCGCTGCCGTAGACGTAACCGTCGGCGCCGAGCTCCTCGACGACGTTCACCGAGACGGCGAGGCCGGCCGGGGCGTCCTCGCTGTCCTTCGACAGCGACTTGGCCGCGTCGCCGTTGTGCTCCACGATGTCGAAGTGCTCCGGGCGGACACCGACGGTGACCGTGCGGTCGCCCTTGTCGGCGGCGGCCTTGAGGGCCTCGCGGTTGACCGGGACGACGCTGTTGCCGAACTTCACGCCGCCGTCGGTGATCGGGACCTCGACCAGGTTCATGGCCGGGGAGCCGATGAACCCGGCGACGAAGAGGTTCGCGGGCCGGTCGTACATGTTCCTGGGCGAGTCGACCTGCTGGAGCAGACCGTCCTTGAGCACGGCCACACGGTCGCCCATGGTCATGGCCTCGACCTGGTCGTGGGTGACGTAGACGGTGGTGATGCCGAGGCGGCGCTGCAGCGAGGCGATCTGCGTACGGGTGGAGACGCGGAGCTTGGCGTCGAGGTTCGACAGCGGCTCGTCCATGAGGAAGACCTGGGGCTCACGCACGATGGCGCGACCCATGGCGACACGCTGGCGCTGACCGCCGGAGAGGGCCTTCGGCTTGCGTCCGAGGTACTCGGTGAGGTCGAGGATCTTCGCCGCGTCCTCGACCTTCTGGCGGATCTCCGCCTTCGGGACACCGGCGATCTTGAGCGCGAAGCCCATGTTGTCGGCGACCGTCATGTGCGGGTAGAGCGCGTAGTTCTGGAACACCATGGCGATGTCCCGGTCCTTGGGCGGCAGGTGGGTGACGTCGCGGTCACCGATGTGGATCGAGCCGGCGTTGACGTCCTCGAGACCCGCGAGCATGCGCAGGGAGGTGGACTTTCCGCAGCCGGAGGGACCGACGAGGACGAGGAACTCGCCGTCCGCGACGTCCAGCTCGAGCTGGTCGACGGCGGGCTTGTCGCCACCCGGGTAGATGCGGGTCGCCTTGTTGAACGAGACAGTGGCCATGGTGAGGGGCCCCCTTCACCGGCAGGAACGTGCCGGACGATCCGTTGTAAAGGTGGTGGTGTAGTCCACAAGGGTGAACTGGGTCAGGACGGTACCTGGCGTTAACTCAGTCTGTCAGTACCTGGGGCCCTGTGAACTTCGCGGAAATTTTCGACAGGCCCAGGCTGGGACGTGGGTACACTGCACGGGCACGTACGCGGCACGCGCGCGTGCAGGCCTCCTTAGCTCAGCTGGTCAGAGCGCCGCTCTTGTAAAGCGAAGGTCGTCGGTTCGAATCCGACAGGGGGCTCGACGCATAGGAGACGTGGGTGCGGCGGGGCTGTGCCCTGGGCGCGGCGTCAGTGGCCGCGTCCGCCTCCTACCCTCACCGGCGGGGCGGATGCGGCGAGCGCCGCACTGCCCGCGCCAGGCCAGGCCAACGTCAGCATCGTCTCCGTTCGCCCCGCGTCGGTGGAGACCCTGGATTCCCGGCCACAGCACTTACCAGCACTCCACCGCCTGGGACACCACCCCGTGGTTCGCCGCCCTCGATACGCCCCGCAGCGCCCCCGACGGCGCGGTCGGGGGCGAGTCGGGACGGGGCCCGCTGCTCGTGTCGGCGGTGGCCGACATGTGGGGTGTTTGCGGATCGTTCACCCGGCAAGATCGTGCGGTGCGAGTTCGCGGGCGCGTTGCTCGCGGGCCACTGTGAGGATGACGTCCCGCAACCGCTCGACGTACAGCCGCATGTTCTTGTACGCGACGTCGGTCTCGGGGTAGCGGCAGGTGAACCACAGGCCCTCGTGGAGTCGGTTGAGCCAGATGCACACCTGGTCGCCATAGGACACCCGGACGAGTCCGTAAGCCGCCCGCTCGGCCCAGCGCTCCGACCCGGGGATGCCTCGCGCGTCGACGTACGAGACGATCGAGTACAGGTCGGGCGAGTTCGGGCGGAAGTCAGAGCCGAGCAGGCGCAGTACTCGGGCGAGGGGCATGCGTGCCAGCGACCTGTTGGCCTGCAGCTCGGCGCGCACGGTTGCCAGGGCGCCGGGGAAATCGGGTGCCTGGTCGATGGAGACCTCGATGGGCGCGCCGCCGACGTACCAGCCCACCGAGTCGGACCACTTGGACTTCACCCGGGTGTGGAACGGCACGACGGCGCGGTAGACGGGCTGCCCGCCGATCTCGTGGACGATGAGGCTGGTGGCGGCCAGGACACCGACGAGGCTGCCACCGAAGGGTCGGCAGTACGACTCGAACGCCGCGGCGGCGTCCGCGTCGACGAGCATCTCGCGCATGAGCTTCTGCGTGGGCAGGGCGCCGCCGGGCTCCAGACCGAGTTCGACGGGGAAGTTGGGCAGCTTCCCGTTGCACCGCTGGACGAACTCCCGCCAGCGGCCGACGATCGCGTGGGTGTCGTCGATCCGGTCCGCGTCCGCCCGCTCGATCTCGCAGAAGTCGACGTAACTGCCGACCGGCGACTCCTCCACGGGACGGCCCTCGACGGCTGCCGCGTAGAGCTCGTGGATCTCGGCGGGGATGCGCTGGATGGAGTATGCGTCGACGTTGCTGTGGTCGAAGGCCATGTACACGCTGGTGCCGTCGTCCCTGATGACCGCCGTGTAGAGGAAGTTGGGCCAGCCCAGCGCGTTCGCGGCGGCGTCGAAGCGGTCCTGGAGGTGCTGGACGAGTCGCGCCGCGTCGGGGAAGTCGCCGACCACCTCTCGGTGGAGTGACACGGCCTCGGTGTCGCACGTGAACCGGCGCATCTCGTCGCCGTCCCAGCGGAAGCCGCTGCGCAGCGTCTCGTGCCGGAGCGTCCAGCTGCGCAGCGCGTCCTGCAGTGCGTCGAGGTCGACCCTGCCCGGGATGTCGAATGCGGTACCGAGCCAGGTCGGCACGAACAGACCGTCCTCCCGCACGGAGCGGGCGGTCCTGATGTGCGACTCCTGGACGTACGCCGGCGGCCGGGGGTCCTCCGGAAGCCCCGCCGCCGCCGTGACGGTCGCCGGACTGAGCGCCCACTCGACGAGCCGTCCGGCCCGGACCTCGCAACGCTGGATGTCGGTGATTCGCACGGGCGTCTCCGTTCGCAGTTGGAGCCCGGATCGGGCGGACCCGATCAAGGGAATGCCGCGACCGCTAACGGAACCACCCGGAACATGATGTGTTCCCACTTTTGAGTGGATTGAGTGATCGGCGGATGTGAGCCAATCGGTCCGCCGGGCATCCGGTGGCGTAAACCCAGGCGTTTCATCCCACGAGCCGGTCGCGCTCGAGGGCGCGGAATTCTTCGAGTCCAGACCGAGGGACTGCTTCTCGCTCGCGGAGAAGGAGCCGTACTTCCAACGGACCTCACTGCTCCCGGAGTTGAGGTTCTCGGGGCGCACGTCGAGGAGCGGCCGGGTAATCCTGGGCTGTCATGCGGACTTCACGCCGGAGCCGACAGCGGATCCCGTTGCCCCTCTCTCCGATTCATGGTCGCTGCCCTTTCCCGGCTGGCAACGAAATTTCCTGCGGGCCGGTCACGGGATCCCAAATTCCCGTCACCCATTTGCCATTGATCGCCAGGCGACGACCCGTGTCGACGTCGGCCCGCACTGGCCGGGGGGCGTAGCGCGGATGAGTTGGGCCGCATGCACCCATGTCCCGCTTGGACACGGGATATCCACCAGTGTGGAATACCCCAGATCGTTACTGCTAGTGTCCGTTCAGTCACAGTAGGCAATCAGCCTCGAAGTACAGGCGATGAAGGACCGAGGGTTCCATGCGTAAGTTTCAGCAGGCCATGATCGCAGCGGTGGCGGCCGGCGGTCTGTCCGCTATCGGTGCCGGCGCCGGTACCGCCTACGCCCACGACGGTGGGCCGACGGTGTCCGAGCACTACCGCCCCTACCAGGAGTGCAGTCCGCAGACGGTGGCCGAGAACGACATCCCGATCGGCGTGCTCGGTCTCTCCGAGACCTTCGACACCACCTGCGGCCAGTTCAACAACGCCTTCACTGGCTGAGGTCGGCGGCGTAATCGTGCGCGACGCCGTCCGCGAGCCCCTTCGGGGGCATCCCCCGAAGGGGCCCCGTTCACGTGCGGCTGCCCGGTGCGCGAGGCCGCTCCTCTGGCCCGCATGCGTTCGCCAGGGCTCTGAAATCCGGCGCGTCGATGAGCGGGTGCGGACGCTTCGGACTGGCTTGCCGTAGCCATGAGGAGCCGGTACCCCCCACGCCGACGGAGGTACGGGCGGCGACTACCTCAAGACCCTGCGAAGCGGCACCTGTGAGTCGCACGACCTGAACCTCGAAGCCGTCGGCGCGATCCGGCCGCTCAACGGTGTGCTGGGCAATGCGCTCAGCGGGCGAGGGTCCGGCGGGCGCTCAGGCCGCAACCGATCGGCTCGGGCGTGGACTGCGGCAGCAGTGCCTGCAGCAGGTCAGCCCTTCACTTCGTAAGCGAACCGGACCCGAACGTTGCGGACATGGGTCGGACGCCGGAGCCCGTCTCTCCGACATCCCCAGGGCCCGGCGCGGCCGGTGCGCGGCGCCCGGGCGCCCCCCTCACAAAGGAAACGCACACATGTTCAGTAGGAAGAAGATCGCGGCCGTCTCGGCGCTTCTCGGCGGCCTCGCCGTGACCTGTACCGGCGCCACCCTGGCGTATGCCGCGGGAGGCCCGGGCACCTGCACTGTCGACGCTCAGGGCAACGTCACCTGCGTCCAACGGATCGTCGGCGACATGCGCGACGGTGGTGAAGGGTTCGCCTTCCGCCAGGCACAGAGCTGCGTGCCGACGAAGCCCTTGTCGTTGCCCGTTCTCCCCGTTGTGAACAATGGGAGCACGCGGATCGGGCCCGAGGTGACCTGCGCCCCCAACGCCACGCCGGGACCCGACAACAGTGACGACAGTGACAAGGGTCCTCTGGAGCTGGCCGGCCTGCTGGGCTGAGCCTTGGGTGGAACCTTCCGATACCTCCCTCACCTTTCAAGCAGCGGATGGCCGGACCGGGGTGACCTGGGTCGGCCGTCCGCTGCTTCCGCGTCTGCGCGACCGCACGGTCGCGCAGCCCGCGTGCGTCGGCGGGCAAACGGGTGACCGGCCGTCCCTACCCGTGACTCGGCCTCGGGGAAGCGTCGTTTCAGAGAAGAACGGTGAGCGCACGACCGCCCGCATCACCAGCTTCCTCATCCCCCTTCAAGTCCGTGGAGGGGCGGATGGAAGGGCGCCTCGCCATAAGCCGACACGGCGCATAGAAGGGTCCAAGGTCCCAAATGACTACGTTTCGTGCGCATATGCTCACATTAAGTAGTCAAGCCAGGGCTTCACGCCCAGCTAAGAAAGGGTCAAACTATGCGCAAGTTTCAGCGGGCCGCGGTCGTAGCCGCAGCGGTCGCGGGGCTGTCCACCCTCGGCGTCGGCGTCAGCTTCGCCGGCGGCTACGACGGCCCGCAGGCCACCGCGGTGGCTTCCTCGCAGGCCTACGCCGTGGCCAACTGGGGCGCCCCGTACGCTCAGCCGCACTCCGGCCCGCAGGCGGGTCCGTACTCCGCGCCGGAGAGCGGTCACGCCGCGCCGACGAACGGCTACTCTGCGCCCACGAACGGCTACGGTCAGTACTCCGCTCCCTACGGCTCCAAGTAAAGAAGCGCCGAGGGCTCGATGCGCAAGTTTCAGCGGGCCGCGGTCGTAGCCGCAGCGGTCGCGGGGTGGGTGGCTACGTACTCCGCGCCGCAGTTGGCCCCATAGACGGTTTCGCATGTGGTCGCGCCGCGGCCCGCACCCTGGTCGGCCCAGCAACCGGTCGCCTCGCGGACCATCGCGTCGCACATCGCCCCGGAGTGCCACGACAGGCGCATCGACATCCGTCAGAACACCGTATGCACCGTATGCAAGTCGCACGATCTGAACGTCCAGGTCCTGGACCAGCTCGGGCTGCTCAACGGTGTGCTGGACCACACCCTCGATGGCAACGACAGCCCGGACGCGCAGCAAACCCACCAGGGTGCGCGTCCGGGCTGCAGCAATGCCGTGGCGGGACGCGGCTGAAGGACCGTCAGGCGCCGGGTTCCGTATTTCGACCTTCTCCAAGGCTCGGGCGCACGCCGATCAACGGCACCGGCGCCCGGGCCTCGATCGCAAAGGAGCGCAGCACATGTTCAGTCGGCAGAAGATCGCAACCGTCTCGGGGCTTCTCGGAAGTCTCGCCGTGATCTACGTCGGCGCCGCGCAGGCGTACGCCGATCAACCTCCGGGCGAGTGCAAGAGCTCCGCCCTGGGTGAAACCACCTGCGTTCGCAAGAGCGAGACCGTCCATATCGACGAGGACGGCAGGTTCGTCGTCAAACAGACGCAGGACTGCGAGACGATCGACCGGCCGCGCTTGGTGGGGCCCGACGAAAACCTGCTGAACACGGGGACCACGAAGGTCGGGCCGGTTGTGGACTGCTCCAACAAGGTGCAGCTGCCCAAGGGCTTCAAGCGGCCTCACTTCGAGTTCTGAGGTGAGATCGGCGAATGCCGGACCGGGATCGCTCCCGATCCGGCATTTCGGCTTTCTGGGGCGGCGGTCGACCGTGGCCTGAGGAGCTATCCCGTACCTCGACGGTTGGGACAGGGATTTCCGGTGACATAAAAGCCTCGGTGCCCCGGCCGGGGGGCGGGGGCCCGAGGGGGGGTGTGTGGTAAATATTGCCCAAAGCGCTGGTGTGGCCGCCCGGGCGCGAGCCCCGAGAGGTGTGGTGTGCGCCCGCGGTGGCCACGGGGGT
>NZ_JBEZKJ010000067.1:0-45637 GCF_040651675.1 Streptomyces sp. NPDC048415
CATCGTCCTTGGGGGCTCCGCCCCCAAACCCCCGCTCCACAAGCGCCGGAGGGGCTGAAACTAGGCCACGAACGTGCGCGGCGCCTCACTTCCCCCGCTCGCTCCCGTTTCCACCAACCGCGCCGCCGCGGCCAACCGCACCGCCGCCTCCTCGGCCACCGCACCGCCCACGGTGAACGGCAGCCGCACATACCCCTCGAAGGCGCCGTCCACCCCGAAACGCGGCCCGGAAGGCACGCGCACGCCCACGCGTTCGCCGACCTCGGCGAGGCGCGAGCCGGAGAGTCCACCGGTGCGTACCCACAGCGTGAGCCCGCCCTTCGGTACGTCGAACTCCCACCCGGGCAGCTCCCGTCGTACGGCGGCGACGAGGGCGTCGCGGTTCTCCCGGGCCTGGCTCCGCCGGATGCGCACAGCCTGCTCCCAGCCCCCGGTGCTGAGCAGCCAGTTCACAGCGAGCTGCTCGACCACCGGTGTGCCCAGGTCGGCATACGCGCGCGCGGCGACCAAGCTGCGGATGACGTCGGGCGCGGCCCGCACCCAGCCGATCCGCATGCCCGCCCAGAAGGCCTTGCTCGCGGACCCGACGGTGATCACGGTCGAGCCGGCGGGATCGAAGCCGCACACGGGGCGCGGCATTTCCAGACCCTCCTCCAGGCTCAGTTCGCTCATGGTCTCGTCGACGACCAGCACGGTGCCCGCGGAACGCGCCGCCTCGACAAGCCCACGCCGCTGGTCCTCGCCGGCGAGGGCGCCGGTGGGGTTGTGGAAGTCGGCGACCACGTAGGCGAGGCGGGGCGCCGCGTCGCGCAGGACCTGGCGCCAGCGGTCCATGTCCCACCCGGCGAGCCCCTCCGCCATGGCGACGGGGACGAGGCGGGCGCCGGCCTCGCGCATCAGCTGGAGGATGTTGGCGTACGAGGGCGACTCGACGGCGATGCGCTCGCCGCGTCCGGCGAACAGGTGACAGATCGCGTCGATCGCGCCCATGGCCCCGGTGGTCACCATGATCTGCTCGGGCATGGTGGGGATACCGCGGGCGGTGTACCGCTCGGCGAGCATCGAGCGCAGCGCGGGCAGTCCGGCGGGATAGTCGCCGTGCGTGTGCGCGTACGGCGACAGCTCCTCCAGGGCGCCCTGCACCCCGCGGGTCAGCCACGGCTCGGGGGCGGGGAGCGCCGCGCAGCCGAGGTCGATCATGGATCCGACGGCCTCGGGCGGCAGCGGCTCCAGGCCGCGCGCGGGCAGCGGGTTCCCCGCCGGTACGGCGGTCCAGCTGCCCGCTCCGCGTCGGGACTCCAGGAAACCCTCGGCCCGCAGTGCCTCGTAGGCGGCGGCGACCGTCGTACGGCTGACGGACAGGGACAGTGCCAGCTCGCGTTCGGCGGGCAGCCGCGCGGCGACCGGCACCCGGCCCTCCAGTACGAGCAGCCGAATGCCGTCGGCGAGCGCGCGATAGGCGGGCGGACGACGGGTGCCCGGGCCGGCGGGGCGCTCCTGCTGGGAGTTGAGCAGCCGGGCGAGCTGTGCGGCACCCATCGCCGAAGTCCACTGCGCCATGATCCCAGTCCACCTTCTCTGAATTGGCCTTGGATGACATCTTCAACCAAGCCACAGAATGTCATGCGCCAGGCCACTACCACCACTACAGGGGGCATCTCTTGTCCACACCCGCCGACGGCGCCGCACGCTCCGAGAACCCGACGCCCTCCGGCCCCCGGCGGCTCCCACGCCGCCTCGTCCAGCTGTACGCAGGCCTGGCACTGTACGGCGCCAGTTCGGCTCTGCTCGTGGAGTCGGGCCTCGGCCTGGAGCCCTGGAACGTGCTGCACCAGGGTCTCGCCGAACTGACCGGCCTGACGATCGGCGTGGTCTCGATCATCGTGGGCGCTGCGGTGCTGCTCCTGTGGATCCCGCTGCGCCAGCGTCCCGGTCTCGGCACGGTCTCCAATGTCTTCGTGGTCGGCATCGCCATGGACGGCACGCTCGCGCTGGTTCCGGACGCGCACAGCCTGGCGATACGGATCCCGCTGCTCGTCACGGGCATCCTGCTCAACGGCGTGGCGACCGGCCTCTACATCTCGGCCGACTTCGGCCCGGGGCCGCGCGACGGCCTGATGACGGGCCTGCACCGGCGTACGGGCCGCTCGATCCGTCTGGTGCGCACGGTCCTGGAGGTGGTGGTCGTCGCCACCGGCTTCGCGCTCGGTGGCACAGTCGGCGTCGGCACGGTGCTGTACGCCGTCGCGATCGGTCCTCTCGCACAGCTGTTCCTGCGCGTGTTCGCCGTCCGCACGGCACCGGTCGGCAGCACCGTCGTTGCCGCCGGTCAACCGGAGCGAGCGATACTGCCCGGGTGAGCCCGCGCATACGCCATCCCTACCTCGACCACCCCGGCCCGATCGCCTTCGCGCACCGCGGCGGGGCGGCGGACGGTCTGGAGAACACCCTGGCCCAGTTCCGGCGCGCGGTGGAGGCGGGCTACCGCTATCTGGAGACGGATGTGCACGCGACGGCGGACGGCAGGCTCGTCGCCTTCCACGACGCGACCCTCGACCGGATGACGGACGGCGCGGGCCGGATCGGGGACCTCCCCTGGGACGACGTGCGCCACGCGCGCGTGGCGGGCAAAGAGCCGGTTCCCCTCTTCGAAGAACTCCTCGAGACCTTCCCCGAGGCGCGCTGGAACATCGACGTCAAGGCCGAACCTGCTCTGCAGCCGCTGCTCGACCTGATCGACCGCACGGGCGCCTGGAGCCGCGTCTGCCTCGGTTCCTTCTCCGAGGCGCGCGTCTCCCGCGCCCAGCGCCTGGCCGGGCCGCGCCTGGCGACGTCGTACGGCACCCGCGGCGTACTCAATCTGCGGCTGCGCTCGTGGGGCATGCCGGCCGCCCTGCGCCGTTCGGCCGTCGCCGCCCAGGTCCCCGAGTCCCAGTCGGGCGTGCTGGTGGTCGACCACCGCTTCATACGGACCGCCCACGCGAGTGGGCTGCAGGTGCACGTGTGGACCGTGAACGCACCGGAACGTATGCACCGGCTCCTGGACCTGGGAGTCGATGGCATCATGACCGATCACATCGACACGCTGCGCAAGGTCCTGGAAGACCGGGGCACCTGGTTCTGAGCCTCCTCGCGCGGTCCGTTCACGGGGAAGCGAGGGGCACGGATGAGCGCGGATACCGTGCGATCAGAGGTGGCGGACGAGGCCGCCGACCGGCGGCGCGAGCAACGCGGCTGGTACTTCTACGACTGGGCGTGCTCCGTCTACTCGACGAGCGTGCTGACCGTCTTCCTCGGCCCCTATCTGACATCGGTCGCCAAACACGCGGCGGACGCGGACGGATTCGTCCACCCTCTGGGCATTCCGGTCCGCGCCGGTTCCTTCTTCGCGTACACGGTCTCCGCCTCGGTCATCCTGTCGATCTTCGTGATGCCGATGGCGGGTGCGGCCGCCGACCGCACCGGCCGCAAGAAGCCGCTGCTCGCGGCCGCCGCCTATCTGGGCGCCGCGGCCACCACGGGCATGTTCTTCCTGGACGGCGACCGCTATCTGCTGGGCGGACTGCTGCTGATCGTCGCGAACGCCTCGGTGGCCGTGTCGATGGTCCTGTACAACTCCTACCTGCCGCAGATCGCCCCGCCCGAGGAACGCGACGCGGTCTCCTCCCGCGGCTGGGCCTTCGGCTACGCGGCGGGCTCCCTGGTGCTGGTCGCGAACCTGATCCTGTTCTCGGGCCATGACACCTTCGGGGTCTCCGAGTCGACGGCCGTCCGCATCTGCCTGGCCTCGGCGGGTGTCTGGTGGGGCGCCTTCACCCTCGTACCGCTCAAGCGGCTGCGCGACCGCCGTACGTCCCCTGCCGGGACGGCGTCCGTGCACGGCTGGCGGCAGCTGGCCGCCACGGTGCGCGACATGCGGGGCAAACCGCTCACGCTCGCCTTCCTGCTCGCGTACCTCGTCTACAACGACGGCATCCAAACGGTCATCTCACAGGCGTCGGTGTACGGCTCCGAGGAGCTGGGCCTGAGCCAGTCGACGCTGATCGTGGCCGTCCTGCTGGTCCAGGTGCTCGCCGTCGGGGGCGCCCTGGGCATGGGGCGGCTGGCCCGCACCTACGGCGCGAAACGTACGATCCTCGGCTCGCTCGTCGCCTGGACGGTGACGCTCGGTGCCGGATACTTCCTGCCTGCAGGCGCGCCCGTGTGGTTCTTCGTCCTCGCCGCCGGCATCGGTCTGGTCCTGGGCGGCAGCCAGGCCCTGTCGCGCTCCCTTTTCTCGCACCTCGTGCCGGGCGGCAAGGAGGCCGAGTACTTCTCGGCGTACGAGATGAGCGACCGCGGTATGAGCTGGCTCGGCCCGCTTCTGTTCGGGCTGACCTACCAGCTGACGGGAAGTTATCGGGACGCGATCATCTCGCTCGTGGCCTTCTTCGTCATCGGATTCGTGCTGCTCGCGAGGGTTCCGGTGCGGCAGGCGGTGCGCGACGCGGGCAACCCCGTACCGGACAGGATTTAGCGCCCAGGGCCAAAGGCCGGTAGTGTACGCGTTTGGCCTGCCAGGCGTACCGTTACTGCGCGTCAAAGATAGTGAAGCGTTGGGTGACATCTGCTGCCAGATGTGACAAACCGGGCGCCGGTGGGTACAACAAGGGGCGGCTACGACGGCGACGCATGACCCGGAACGGGAATCTTTACCGCCGACCGGACGTTGACCGGATGACGACGACAGCGACACCTGTCCTGTGGGCGACAAGCCCGGGAGGCACGATTCATGAGTGAGCGAGCTCTTCGCGGCACGCGCCTCGTGGTGACCAGCTACGAGACGGACCGCGGCATCGACCTGGCCCCGCGCCAGGCCGTGGAGTACGCATGCGAGAAGGGGCACCGGTTTGAGATGCCCTTCTCGGTCGAGGCGGAGATCCCGCCGGAGTGGGAGTGCAAGGTCTGCGGGGCCCAGGCACTCCTGGTGGACGGCGACGGCCCTGAGGAAAAGAAGGCCAAGCCCGCGCGTACGCATTGGGACATGCTGATGGAGCGGCGCACCCGAGAGGAGCTCGAAGAGGTCCTCGAGGAGCGCCTGGCCGTTCTGCGCTCCGGCGCGATGAACATCGCGGTGCATCCGCGGGACAGCCGCAAGTCCGCGTAGCCCCTCCGGGGGCTGGGCGGCATACAACGCACGCCGAGACCGCGGGCGCCGTACGTTCACCGTACGGGGTCCGCGGTCTCGTGCGTTTCGGCTCCGCCGGGTTTGCGGTGGGGGGCGTGGCTCCGCCCGGGTTTGTTTTTGGTGCGGGCCGGTGGGGGATGCCCGGCCCTGGGGGCTGCGCCCCCAGACCGCCATGTCGCTTCGCCCCCCAGACCCCCGTGTCGAGCCTCGCCCCCAGACCCCCGTGTCGCGCTTCCCCCCACACCCCCCGTGTCGCGCTTCGCGCTCGGCCCCCCTGTCGCGCTCCGCGCTCGTCCCCAAACGCCGGACGGGCTGAAAATCTCGAGCCCTCTCAGCGATTCAGCGGAGGGCGCGGACCCGTCTCCGAGCCGCCCCGTCCCTGCCCGTCCTCGTCCCTGATGACCTCGCCCTGGACCACCTTGCCGTCGGGGCGGTGGATGCGGGCCTGGTGGAAGGCGTCGCCGAAGGTGCCGGGGGCGGCCTCGCGCATCTTGCGGTCGAGGGTGCGCTCCGTGTAGCGACTGAGGGCCTTCTGGACGGGCGGGATCAACAAGAGCAGGCCGAGGGCGTCGGAGATCAGGCCCGGGAGCATCAGGAGCAGGCCGCCTAGCATCATCAGCCCGTTGCCCTTGCCGCCCTCGCTCGAGGGGGAGACACCGTTCTGCTGCTGTTGGAGTGTCTCGCTGAGGTTGCGGAAGGCTCGGCGTCCGGCGCGCTTGATGACCGCGGCGCCCAGGATGAGACCGGCGACCAGCAGCAGGAAGACGGTGAAGCCGCTCGCCGCGCCGGCGACCACGGTCAGCAGCCAGATCTCCAGCACCAGCCACGCCGCGATGCCGAGTGGCAGGAAGGTGCGCAGCCGCGAGCGCCGCGGGCGCGCGGGGTGCGTGGGAGTGGGAACGCCAGTCGTCATGGTCCCAGTGTGCCTGGGCGCGGCTCAGTACGGCATAAGGGGATGATCAACACTGGCTGTGCATCGAGGCCGGGCCCGGGTCAGGAGCGCTTGCGGCCCGTGATCTTGCCGATCCGCTCCCCCACACCCCACGTCGTGACGCGCCACAGCGCCTCCACGAGGATGTCGCGGCTCATCTTGGAGTCGCCGAGTTCGCGCTCGACGAAAGTGATGGGTACCTCGACGACGTGATAGCCGGCCTTGACGGCGCGGCGGGCCAGGTCGACCTGGAAGCAGTAGCCCTGGGAGGCGACCTCGCCGAGACCGAGGCCTTCGAGGGTCTCGCGGCGGAAGGCGCGGTACCCGCCGGTGACGTCGCGGATCGGCACGTCGAGCAGGACGCGGGAGTACAGGCTGCCGCCGCGGGAGATGAACTCGCGGGACTTGGGCCAGTTCACGACCCGCCCGCCCGGCACCCAGCGCGAGCCGAGCACGAGGTCGGCGCCCTTCAGGGCGGTCAGCAGGCGGGGCAGCTCCTCCGGCTGGTGGGAGCCGTCGGCGTCCATCTCGACGAGGACGCCGTAGTCGTTCTCCATGCCCCAGCGGAAGCCCGCGAGATACGCGGCACCGAGGCCTTCCTTGCCCTTGCGGTGCAGCACCTGGACGTGGTCGTCCTCGGCGGCCAGCTCGTCGGCGAGCTTGCCCGTGCCGTCGGGGCTGTTGTCGTCGGCCACCAGGACGTGCGCCTCGGGCACGGCGGCTCGCACCCGGCCGACGATCTTCTTGATGTTCTCCGCCTCGTTGTAGGTCGGGATGATCACCAAGGCCGTGCCGAGCGGGCCGAACTGTCTCCCCTGGGCTCCTGCCGCGAGGGTCCCGTCGCCGTCGTTCACTGCTGCCCCTTCGTGTCCGTACGCAGGGCTCCACCATAGTGCGCTCACCCTGCCTTGCCGCGTCGCCGCGTTAGTACGGGGGTGTCGATTCCACAAGAGCGGGGTAAGAGCGAGCGGCCCCGGGTGCGGAACGGGTGTGCTGCGGATCGGGGCCCGGCGCCCTTCGGGCCGACCAGGGACCCGCTGGCTGCGGGCCGACCGAAAGCCGTTGTCTACTGAACGTCCGGGCCCCACCCGGGTCACACCTGCCGACTTGTCGGAACGTTCCCTCGCCTCGTTGCTCGGGCGCTGGGCCTGGCTCCCAGTGGCGGTGCGCCGGTGCGGCACACCACCCCTGACCCAGCGGCGCTTCGAGGCCGCGCGGAAGTTCCCCGGTCGGACGTCCGGTGGTGGACCCGGACGAACCTACCGGCCCCCTGCGGCCAGCTGTCAACAGCCGTGTGACCTGCGGGCTTTCCCTCAATTGCCTGGTCAGTGCGGAGGATACGCAGGTCGCGAGACGACGTGGCGAGCACTGATCGGGGCCGCGCCACCCCGGGACATCACTCGTTAGGCCGTACGAATACCGTCCGCCCGCCGACCACGGTGCGCAGGCAGACCGGCAGGTCGTTGCCCGGGGTCAGATCCGGCAGTCCGGGGGTGCCGGAACGGGGATCGGTGGACCATCGGGCGACCCGGTCGTCGGGGGCCTGCACGACGAGGTCCTCGGTGCGCCACACGGCGTAGTCGGCGGGTGCGCCCGGCACCAGGACCCCCGCGTCGTCGCGTCCGACCGCCCGCCAGCCGCCGCGCGTATGCGCGGTGAACGCGGCGCGTACCGACACCCGGTGCTCGGGCGTGCGGTGGAAGGCGGCGGCGCGGATGGTGCCCCACGGGTCGAGCGGGGTGACGGGGCTGTCGGAGCCGAAGGCGAGCGGCACACCGGCGCGCAGCAGGGCCGCGAAGGGGTTGAGCGCGCGGGCCCGTTCGGTGCCCAGGCGCTGCGCGTACATGCCGTCCTCGCCGCCCCACAGCGCGTCGAACGCGGGCTGCACGGAGGCGGTGAGCCCCAGCTCGGCGAAGGCCGCGATGGTTTCCGGGGTGAGCATCTCGGCGTGCTCTACGCGGTGCCGGGCGGCGCGCACGCGGGCGAGGCCGACCTTCTCGGCGGCGGCGCGCACGCCCTCGACCACGGAGGTCACCGCGGCGTCCCCGATGGCGTGGAAGCCCGCCTGGAGGCCCGTCTCGGTGCAGGCCACCACGTGCGCGGCGACCGCGGCGCTGTCGAGGTAGGCGGTGCCGGTGTGTTCGGCGTCGGCGTACGGCTGGTGCAGGCAGGCGGTGTGCGAGCCGAGGGAGCCGTCGACGAAGAGGTCGCCGGCGGCACCGAGCGCGCCCAGCGCGCGGGCCTTCTCGACATCCTGCTCGGCCCAGTAGCCGACGACCCGCGGCCCCGGCTCCTCGGCGGCGAGCCGGAGCAGCCCGCTGAAGTCGTCCTCGGAGGAGATCTCCGGGCCCGCGCACTCGTGGACGGAGCCGATGCCGAGCGATGCGGCGTGGGCGAGCGCGGCGCGCTGGGCCTCGATGCGCTGCTCCCCCGTGACGGCCCCGAGCGCGGCGCGGCGCACGGCGTGGTGGGCATCGCGGGTCAGGGGACCGTCGGACGAGTACCCGGCGCGCGCGGTGACCGCGGGGACCAGATCCAGGAGCGCGGTGGTGACCACGGCGGAGTGCACGTCGATACGGGAGAGGTAGAGCGGGCGTCCGCCGGTCGCCTCGTCGAGTTCGGCGCGCGTCGGCGGGCGTCCGTCGGGCCAGCGGGCCGCGTCCCAGCCGTGGCCGAGCAGCACTCGGTCGGCGGGGCGGGCGGCGGCGAAGTCGCGGACGAGGGCGAGCGCCGCGTCCAGGGACGGGGCGTGGGACAGGTCGAGGCCGGTGAGCGCGAGCCCGGTGGAGGTGGTGTGCACATGGGCGTCGGTGAACGCCGGGGTGACCAGGGCTCCCTCGAGGTCCACGACCTTGTCGACGCCCCCCGCGAAGGCGTCGGCGGCGCCCTCGGAGCCGACCCAGGCGACTTGCCCGCGCTCCACGACCATCGCGGTCGCGAAGGGATCGGCGGGACTGTGGACTTCTCCACCGCGCAACAGCACGGTGTCCGACGGGGCGGTGCTCTCACTCATGGGGAACAGTCTCGCGCCTCCCGCCGGCCCGCCGATGCCGGGGTCGGTCAGATCCGCGGTGGCCGCGCCTCGTACGGCGTCGACAGCACCACCGTCGTACGCGTCGACACGCCCGCCAGGCTGCGCAGCCGTGCGAGGAGCTCCTCCAGTTCGTGCGGGGTGGAGACCCGCACCTTGAGGATGTAGTTCTCGTCGCCCGCGACGCTGTGGCAGGCCTCGATCTCGGGGACGCCGCCGAGTCGTTCCGCGATGTCGTCCGGGGCGCTGGGGTCGAACGGCTTCACCGAGATGAAGGCGGTCAGGGGCAGCCCGACGGCCTCCGGGTCCACGACCGCGGCATAGCCGCGGATGACGCCGCGCTGCTCGAGTCGGCGCACCCGCTGGTGCACGGCGGACGTGGACAGGCCCGTGGCCTTGCCCAGGTCGGTGTAACTCATCCGCCCGTCTGCGACGAGCAGCTGCACAATCTGTCGGTCCAGCTCCTCCATGACGCAAGAACCTACAGTGCACTTGATCCCCTGGGATACTCAGCGACGCAGGTCATACCCGGTTCGTGATGTGCTGAGAGGGGCCTGCGCGCCGCCCGGGGGACAAATCCACCGGCCGGGCACCTGCGGGCGGCATGTGACGAACGCCACATGGCCGCAACCGGGTGCGTGATGTTCTCGTGATTACCGCAGAGACGGGACGGGAAGTGCTTGCTGTGGTCGAGGCCGCAGTGCCTTGTCGGCCCACCCGAGGGGGAGAATCCCATGCAGAGTCTTAAGCGCCCTGGTCGTTCCGCGTCCAAGCGGCAGCAGCCGGTTGTCGAACCCGAGCCGGAGGGCGTCGAACCGGACGCCCTGGACGGCGAGGAGTTCGACGCGTACGACACCTTCGAGATGTACCGGGTGATCTGCCCGGACTGCGCGCAGCCCATCGCGCTCCTGGCGGACGAGGAGGTCCTGCCGGAGCACGCGTTGTGTGCTTCGCCGTGGAATCCGTTCGGGCTCACGGTCTGCTCGGGCACGGGCCGAGCGGCGGCCGGTGCACGGCCCGCGGACGAGTCCGCGGAGCTCCAGGAGCAGGACACGGCCCTCCTGTTGACGCTTCCTCAGGGCCTCGACTGGCGGACGCAGCCGTTCTCGCACGTGGGCGGCCCGGGCTCGCGCCCGATGCGGGTCCCCGAGATGCGGCGCCAGGCCGCCTGACCGGTACTCGCGCTCAGCGACCGGCTTCCGGTTCATCCCAGTAGCTGCCCTGCACCATGGCTCGCAGGCTGCCGTGGTGCAGGATCAGTGTGTCCGGATCCGGGGGTACGGCGACCTCGCCGAAGTACGCCTGGCGGTAGGCGACGCGCAGCATGACGATCGCGTGCCGCAGTGCGGCGTACAGCGTGTAGAAGTCCATGTCCCGCGGTGTGTGGCCGGTGAGTTCGGCGTAGCGCCGCTCCACGCGGTCGCGGCGCAGGAAGCCAGGCAGTCCGGGCTGGCCGAAGCTCACGGTGAGGTCCTGGAAGAAGCGGTGGAGATAGACGGTCCAGCCGAGGTCGACCTCGCGCGGTGCCTGCGCCGCCATCTCCCAGTCGAGGACGGCGGCGGGTGCGAAGCCGTCGTAGATCACGTTCCCGATGCGCGCGTCACCCCAGTTGAGCACCGCCTCGCCCTCCTCCCGCGGCCAGAGCGCGCCAAGCCGGTCGAAGGCGCTTTCGATGAGGGGCGAGCGTGACAGCCCGTCAACCACCCATGCGTAGTACGCGCGTTGGGCCATGACATGACGGTGCAGCGGGCTGTCGTCACCGGGCAGTGCCAGGAAGTCGGCCTCCTTCACCGGCACTTGCTCGTGCAGTCGTGCGAGGAGTCCGATCGAGGCGGCCTCCAGGTGCTCGCGCTCCGCCTCGCTCGCCGCGTGCAGCCAGTTCCCCTCGTACGTGTAGGGCATGACGTCCGGAGGCACGCGCCCCGCGACACGCTCCATGACGAAGAACGGCGCTCCGAGCGGCTCGGGGTCCTCCTCCAGCCACAGCACGCGTGGCACCGGCAGATCGGTGCGCGCGGCGACCAGACGCATCGTGCGGTACTGCCGGGGCATGTCGTAGACCGGGAAGACGGTGTACGCCGCCGGGTCCGCCGCCAGCCTCAACGCACAGGACCGCAGAGGCGGTTCGGGGTGCTCGATGTCGAACAGCAGGGTCTCGCTGGACATGCCGTTGGACTCGGGGGCTGTCACGTTCACCGCCGCGGCGCCCGGCAGACGTGTGCGAAGCCAGGCGGACAGACGGCGGGTCAGTTCCTCCGGATCGCGGGTGGTGGTACGCGGGCGGGGTGCCGTGGCCATCTCGCCATCCCCCTTCAGGGTGCGACCGAGTCGAAGCCGGTGAAGCCGCTGGGATCGTGCCGGCCGAACGAGCCATGCTCGAAGATCCCGTGGCCTACCTGCCCATTCAGCGTGAAGCGGGCGGCGTGGTCGATCACCCCGTACGCGGCGAGGGGGTGCGCGGTCGGATCGGAGAGGTCGTGGACGCCGTGATCCGTCCAGCCGTGGCCGCGCCAGGTGCCGTGCTGCCAGTCGTCGGCGGGCGGATAGCCGGCGCCGACGGCGAGCGGGGAGGAGGTGAGCACCTCCACGCCCAGTTCCATGGGTTTGCGGTCCAGCGGATGCGTGAGGTGGATGACGGCGGAGGTGGGGTGGCGGGTGCCGGAGCGGTAGGTGATGTCGGTCTGGGGCCAGCCGAGTTGGAGGTCGC
This sequence comes from Streptomyces sp. NPDC048415, assembly GCF_040651675.1. Taxonomy (NCBI): domain Bacteria; kingdom Bacillati; phylum Actinomycetota; class Actinomycetes; order Kitasatosporales; family Streptomycetaceae; genus Streptomyces; species Streptomyces sp. NPDC048415. The sequence continues at coordinate 11,837 of NZ_JBEZKJ010000067.1, forward strand.
GCTCGCCGTCGCGCACGAGCGTCGCGTCATTGAGCGAGCGGTGGCCGTCGGCGTCCTCCTGGGTGATGACCATCAGGAAGCGGTCGTCGAAGCGGACGGGAGACCAGATCCAGTGGAACCCCTCTGTCGGGTTCTCGTCCGCGAGCCGGCCGCCTTCTTCCCCCGGTATCGGACGCACTCCCCAGCTGCGGTCGCGGGTGCCGGTCCACTCGCGCGCCGAGACGGGGATCTCCTCGCCGTCGACACGGATGACGCCCTGGGCGCCGCCCGCCTGCACGAAGCGGCGGCCCTCGAGAGTGAGCCGCCCGCCGCGGCGCTGGATGTGGTGCGGCTCCCAGAGGGCCGGAAAGTCGGCGGTCCAGGTGAGGTCGTACGACAGGGCGTCATCGGCCGACTGGAGGCGCAGGCGGCGCAGCGGCTCCTCGACGGTGATCCGCAGGGGTCCCACGGAGAGGTTCATCCGGTCGTCGCCGAGCGCGTCCGACGCCCGAACCGCGTGCAGACGGTCGCCGAGCCGCAGGGTGGCGTACGCGTCGATCACCCCGACGTTCGGATAGACACCGAGGCCCACGATCAGCAGCGCCCGCCCCTGATGATCGAAGACGTGGAAGATGCAGCGGTCGTACGCGTTCCGGTCACCGGTCGCGACGTGCTTCATGGACAGGGGAACCTGGTGCACGGGGTACTCGTCGAGGGCAACGGGGCGGTCGTCGGGCACGTCAAGCCTCCCTGGGCGCACGGCAGTTGGTGTCATCCGGAGGGGCGCGGCCACCGGCGGCGCAGTTGACGGTACGTCAGAAGTCCGCGAGGGGCCAGATGTGGCGTCGGCCGGTGGTCCCCGTACGGGCTCGCCGCGAACTCACGGTCGATTCCGTGGACGGGTGACCTGCCCGGCCGCCCGCGCGTTGCCCCGGCATGACCCCCACATATTCCGAGACCGGGCGTCGACGCCGGATTCTTGTCCCCGCTCCGGCAGAATCGGTTCCGCCAGGCCCCCAGCCCGTGCAGGATCCCCCCATCTACCGCGCCCTGATCCGCACCTGGGCCGACCGCGGCCGCACCCTGCCGGGGCGCCACGACCCGGAGTGGGTCCGGCTCGCGGCGCCGTCGGCGATGTACGGGTACGGATCGTCGGCGATGTACGGCTACGGGCAGCTCAGTGCGACTCGGGACCCGCGAGGTGACGGGCGATGACCATGCGCTGGATCTGATTGGTGCCCTCGACGATCTGCAGCACCTTGGCCTCGCGCATATAGCGCTCGACCGGGAAATCGGCGGTGTAGCCATAGCCGCCGAGCACCTGGACGGCGTCCGTGGTGACCTTCATGGCGGTGTCCGTGCACAGCAGCTTGGCCATGGCCGCCTGCTTGGAGAACGGCCGTCCGGCGTCGCGCAGCCGCGCGGCCGCCAGATAGAGCGCCCGGCCCGCCTCGATCTGGGTCGCCATGTCCGCGAGCATGAAGCGCAGTCCCTGGAAATCCGAGATCGGCCGCCCGAACTGCTGCCGCCCGGTCGCATACGCCACCGCCTCGTCGAGGGCCGCCTGGGCCACGCCGATGGCGCAGGCCGCGATGCCGAGCCGTCCGGAGTCGAGCGCGGACAGGGCGATCGCGAAGCCCTGGCCCTCGTCACCGAGGCGCCGGTCGTCGGGGATCCGCACGCCGTCGAAGTGGACCTGCGCGGTGGGCGAGCCCTTCATGCCCATCTTCTTCTCGGGCGGCGCGGCGCTGAGCCCCTCGGCGTCGCCGGGCACCAGGAAGGCCGTGATGCCACGGGCGCCCTCGCCGCCGCTGCGCGCGAGCACGGTGTAGAAGTCGGCGACACCGCCGTGAGTGATCCAGGCCTTGGTGCCGGTGATCACCCAGTCCTCGCCGTCCCGCACGGCCTTCGTACGCAAGGACGCGGCATCCGAGCCCGAGGACGGCTCGGAGAGGCAGTACGCGCCGAGGAGACCGCCGCCGAGCATCGCGGGCAGGTGCTCGACCTGCTGCGCCTTGGTGCCGTAGTTCGCGAGGGCGTGGCAGGAGAGGGAGTGCACGCTGACGCCGAGGCCGACGGTGAGGCGGGCCGCGGCGAGCTCTTCGAGGGCCTGGAGGTAGACCTCGTACGGCTGGTCTCCGCCGCCGTACTCGCAGGAGTAGGGCAGCCCGAGCAGTCCCGACGTGGACAGCAGTCCGAAGACCTCGCGCGGGAAGCGCCCGGTGTCCTCTTCCTCGGCCGCCTTCGGGGCGATCTCTCGCTGCGCGATGTCGCGGACGAGTGAGATCAGATCCCGGGCCTCGTCCGTGGGCAGTTGACGGTCCACCGGCTGCGGGGCGCGGTCGGGCATGGTGACGCTCTCCTCCCTGTCGGGCACATCGGCGGACGCACACCTTGGGTGGGTCTGCTCCGCCGGTCTCACCTAGCCCAGCCGATGCTCCCGTCCCGGATTACGGAACCTGCTGATCAGCGGCTGTGGCGCTGTGAGTATGCCCGATCGGAGGCATCGAGTCACCAGTTAACGACCGCTTACTAAAAGAAAGGGAAATTGGTCCGAACCATTGACGCACTGGTCTAGTCCTCCTACTGTTCCCACAACGCTTCACCGCGTTCATGCCAAACGATGAGCGGCAGGCCCCAGCGGCCGGCCTCCGGCAGGTCCCAGCACCATCGCCCCGACACGCTCCCCTCCCCCACGAGGAGACCCGATGCTCAGACCGCACCGCTCCCGCGCCCGTTTTCGGGCGCTTCTGTCCGCCGCATGTTGCGCCGCCCTCGGCGCGGGGCTCCTCGCCGGCGCGGGCACCGCGACCGCGAACGAGACCAAGGAGACCTCCGCCGCCGCGGCCGGTTCCAAGGTCGTCGGCTACTTCACCGAATGGGGCGTCTACGACCGGAACTACCACGTCAAGAACGTCGAGACGTCCGGATCGGCCGCCAAGCTGACCCACATCAACTACGCCTTCGGCAACGTCACCGGCGGAAAGTGCGCCATGGGCGACTCGTACGCGGCGACCGACAAGGCCTACACCGCCGACCAGTCGGTGGACGGCGTCGCCGACACCTGGGACCAGCCCCTGCGCGGCAACTTCAACCAGCTGCGCAAGCTGAAGAAGAAGCACCCGAACCTCAAGGTCCTCTGGTCCTTCGGCGGTTGGACCTGGTCGAGCGGTTTCGGCGAGGCCGCCAAGAACCCGGCCGCGTTCGCCCAGTCCTGCTACGACCTGGTCGAGAACTCCAAGTGGGCGGACGTCTTCGACGGGATCGACATCGACTGGGAGTACCCGAACGCGTGCGGCAACACCTGTGACACCAGCGGCAGGTCGGCGTTCAAGAACGTGATGGCAGCGCTGCGTTCGAAGTTCGGCGGCGGCAACCTCGTCACCGCGGCGATCACGGCCGACGCCACGGCCGGCGGCAAGATCGACGCGGCGGACTATGCGGGAGCGGCGCAATACGTCGACTGGTACAACCCGATGACGTACGACTACTTCGGCGCCTGGGACTCGACCGGCCCGACGGCCCCGCACTCGCCGCTGAACTCGTACTCCGGCATCCCGAAAGCGAACTACTACACCTCGGCGACCATCGCGAAACTCAAGGGCCTCGGCATTCCGGCCTCGAAGCTGCTGCTCGGCATCGGCTTCTACGGGCGCGGCTGGACCGGCGTCACACAGGCGGCACCGGGGGGTACGGCGACCGGCCCCGCGGCAGGCACGTACGAGCAGGGCATCGACGACTACAAGGTGCTCAAGACGAAGTGCCCGGCGACCGGCACGGTCGGCGGCACGGCGTACGCCAAGTGCGGGAACAACTGGTGGAGTTACGACACCCCGTCGACCATCGCGGGCAAGATGAGCTACAAGAACGCGCAGGGCCTGGGTGGCACCTTCTTCTGGGAGCTGAGCGGCGACACCTCGAACGGCGAGCTGATCAAGTCGATCAACTAGCCTTAGATCTATGGCATTTGGGGGCGGGGCCGGTCTCGGTCCCGCCCCTCGCGCTCAGGTGTCCCGGCGTGCGGCCGTCGGGGCCGGGTAGGAGGGATCGATCTCCTCGACGGCGCGCATCGCGCCGCCCAGCATCTTCACCAGCAGCTCGCGCATGGTCTCGCGCGACAGCGCCTGGTGGCCGATCCAGTCGAGGGTGGCGCCCTCGACGCTGCAGAGCCAGCCGAGCAGGGCGATGCGCGGGAGCGGGGCGATCTCGCGCCGCCCTCCCCCACTGCCGGCTTCGCTCGAGCGGGGGGACCCCCACGCTCCTTCGGCGATCGTCTCGACGATCACCTCGCGCACGCCCTCCCGTATGGCCTGCACTTCGGTGTCGAAGCCGACGCCGCCGCTGATGATCGTGCGGTATGCGGCCTGGTTGTACTCGGCGTAGCGCAGATAGCCGTCGATGGTGCGGTGCACCCGCTCCGCGGGGGGCAGTTCGCGTCCGTCGGCCGCCCTGGATATCAGGTCCGCGACGGAGTCCTCGACGATGGCGAGGTAATAGCCGCGCTTGGACTTGAAGTAGTAGTAGATCAGCCCCTTGGCGACGTGCGCCTGCCGTGCGATGTCATCCATCGACAGCGCGTCGTACGACGTGTCGGCGAACAACTTCCGCCCGATGGCGATGAGTTCGGCGCGGCGCGCCAGTGAGCGGTCGGTGCCGCGCGCCCGCGGGCGGTCGACACCGCGCTGTTGACTGTGATTCAATTCCGGTCCTGGTCTCCAACTGCCGGCGGGACGTTCGCAGTATGGCAGACCAGTACCACCTGCCTGTTCGACTCTGATCGACAGGGGGTGGGGTCTCGTAAGGGCCGTCTTCCGCGAGCCCGGCTCACGGCTTCGTCGGCTCACTCACAGCAGGCCGAGCTGGGTGACGAGCATCGCCAGAACCACCACCAAGGTCCAGCCCATGACGTGCTCGAGGATCTTCGGGCCGTCGTCCTGGGGGCCGCCGGTGCGGGCACGGACACGGTCGGCGGTGGCGGAGGTCGCGGTCATGGCATCTCGCTGACGTAGTGGTGCGGTGGAATCCCCCCGCGTCCCGTCGGCTCCCCACCGACCCGACCACCTTGCCACCGATGCGGGTTTCAGCGGTAGAGACCTTGGTCACGCCCGACACTTCGACGTGGTTCGAATGCCTGTGTTTTCCACAACGATGTGAATGGACTGTGCGTCTCATCACAGGACAGCGGTCAGTCAACGGAAAGGTCTTCGATGAGCACGTTCAGGACACCCCGCCGCAGAGCTCGCCTCGCCCTCGCGGCGGCGATCACCGTGGCGGCCGCCCTGACGGGTCCGGTCTCACAAGCCGCCACCTCTCCCTCCGCCGCCCCGTCGCCCGGCGCGGCGGGCCTCGGCGACCCGATCTTCCCGCTCGACGGCAACGGCGGCTACAAGGTGAGCCGCTACACGCTCGACTTCGACTGGCAGGCACCGAAGACACCCTTCGGGGCGTCGACGACCATCAGTGCGACGGCGACCCAGGTACTGTCCCGCTTCGACCTGGACTTCGCGGGCAACACCCTGCACACGGTCACCGTGAACGGGAGGACGGCCACCGCTGAGCGGGAGGGTGACGAGCTGGTGATCACCCCGAAGGCACCCCTCGCCCAGGGCAAGGCCTTCACCGTCAAGGTCACCTACACCGCCGACCCGACGCAGATACGCCATCGCGACGACGCCATCGAGGACTACGGCTGGATCCCGACGCCCGACGGCACGGTGCTCTATCCGCAGCCCAACGGCGCCAAGATGATCTTCCCGTCGAACGACCATCCGAGCCAGCGCGCCCCGATCACCTTCCACATCACCACACCGGCCGGACTCAAGGCCGTCGCCAACGGCAGGCTCACCGACCGCACCGAGCAGGCCGACGGGCGCGTGAAGTGGACGTACGACTCCGAGCAGCCGCTGGCGACGCAGCTCGCGCAGCTGGCGATCGGCAAGTTCACCTTTGTCGACAGCACCGGGCCGCACGGGCTGCCGATCCGCGATGTGGTCCCGGACGACCTCGTAGCGCCGACCGAGCAGTACCGCAAACTGACCGCCGACCACATCGCGTGGCTGGAGGAGCGGCTCGGCCCGTACCCCTTCAACCGGTACGGCCTCCTCGTCGGCGACACCGACCTGGGCGTGGCCCTGGAGACGAACACGCTCTCCCTGATCCCGAAGGCCGACCTGCTCGGCGACCAGGTCAGCGCCGAACGGAACCTGGTACATGAGCTGACCCACCAGTGGACCGGCGACAGCGTCGGCATCAAGACCTGGTCCGACCTGTGGCTCAGCGAGGGCCACGCCCGCTTCTACGAACGTCTGTACTCGGAGGCACACGGCGGTGTGAGCTTCGAGGACACCATGAAGACCGCGTACGCCAACCACGACCAGTGGCGCCACGACTACGGCGCCCCGGCCGAGCCGACCGAACCGAACCTCTTCAAGCGGATGCGCTACGACGGCTCGGCGCTCGTCCTGTACGCGCTGCGCGAGAAGGTGGGCCAGGAGACGTTCGGGAAGATCGAGCGCTCCTGGGTGACCACGTACCGCGGAAAGATCGCCGGCACGCAGGACTACATCGATCTGGCGTCGAAGGTCGCGGGCGAGGACCTCGAGGGCTTCCTGCACCCGTGGCTGTACGGCGCGAAGACCCCGCCGATGCCGAACCACCCGGACTGGGTGGTCAATCCGGTCCAGAGCTGAGCGCCGCGGGGCGGCCCTGTGAGGACCGCCCCGTTCTCAGCGGACTCCGACCGCGGCAAGCGCCTTCCGCTGGGCCGCCGACGGATACGCCGGGAAGTAGAGGTAACAGACCCCACCCGTACCGGAGACGACCTTCCCGGAGGCGTTGTACCTCTTGGTACGGAGCCAGATCGTCTCCCACTCGGACCGCTTGTACACCCGGCGCACCGCGTCGTCGCTCGGCGAGGCCGGGTCGTTGGCGATCACATCGCCGTCCGCGGTGAACCCGATGACGGTCATGAGGTGGCCCGAGGTGCCGTAACCCGCACCCGTCAGCTCGGACTTGAGGAACGACTGGGACGTTATGGCCGGGATGCCGGCGGCGATCAGCGTCTCCAGGTCGGTGAGCGAGCCGAGGCGGGTCACCACGCCCTGGAGGTCCTTGTACGTCGCCGCGTAGGCGGAGTTGAAGGGCCAGTTGCCGCAGCCGCCGTACTGGTAGTCGTAGGTGAAGCGGGCCGCGTGGCACACCTGCGGGTCGGCGTAGTCCGGGTTGACCCAGGCCAGTTGCTCCGGGGTCGGCTCGCGGCCCCAGTATTCGATGATCATCTCCGAGGAGGTGGGGCTGCACCAGGCCTCGCCGCCGTTGTCGTACTCGGGGTACTGCCCTGCGTGGATCTCCTGGGAGTAGCGCGGAACCTTGAGTTCCCGGGCGAGCGCGGGCGTGGAGGCCGCAACGGTGAAGCGGTCCGGGATGTCGGAGCCCATCGCGCCGAGCCGCCACACGGTGGGCGTGATCTCGGAGCCCGGAGTGCGGTAGAGCGTCAGCCGCAGCCGGTAGGAGACGAGGCGCAGGCCCGAGGCGGCGTTGTCGATGGCGAAGGTGTCCGTCCAGATGCTGCTCTTGCCGTCGCTCTGGTCGTCGACTGAGGTCCGCTTGATGTCCTGGTCGCCCGACGCCCAGCGGCCCATCACATACCAGGGTGTGTCCGTGCCGTCGGAGTACGTGCCCATCAGCTCCACCTGGAGCCAGCTGCCCGCCGGGGTGTGCGCGTTCCAGGAGGCGATGGCCTCGGTGGACGGGACGGCGAGCCGGTGGACCGGGGAGGTCCAGCTCGCGTACTCCCAGCCGGCGGTCTTGCCGGTGTGCGGGTCGGTGTAGTCCGTGGTGCCGGCCGGGGCGGCGATGACCAGGCCGGGACGGACGCCCGGCACGGCCCGGGTGCCCTGGGCGGTACCACTGCGCCAGTCGGTGTACGAGGTCCAGGCGCGGTTGTCGACGAGAGTCGCCGGTGCGTTCGTGGGGCGGCCCTGTGCGGCAGCGGCGGCGGCCGAAGGGCCGACGGCTCCCACCGATGCGGCGGCCACCGCGACGGCCAGGACGGTTCTGCGGGACGGCTGTTCGGCTCTGCTCATGGGTGGAAGACCCCCAGGTGTCCGGAACGGGCGGGCCCAATGCTCGGCTGTGCGCCAACTATGGACGCCGGAAGGCGACCTCTGCCAGCACTTCGGCCCGCGCCGCGCCCACCAATATTGGTCGGGACCACTGGCATGACCTGCGACGTCTCGGCCCCGGCGGACGCCGGGGCCGAGCGAAGGGGTGTCAGATGAGGTCCATCGCGGCGACCTCGTCGGGCCGGCCGTAGCTGACCGGGCCCTGGAAGCGGCGGCGCGCCGTGGCGAACCACCACACCGTGGCGACGATCAGCACCACGGCCAGGGCGATCGACGCGTAGTTGAAAGTGTCACCGGTGATAGGTGAGACCTGCGGCAGCATGAACAGCACGCTGCTGGCGAGGATCCAGATCACGGCCACCCAGCCGACGACCTTGCTCCAGGGGCCCAGGTTCCACGGACCGGGCTGGAACTCGTCACCGAGCCGCAGCCTCAGGAAGATCGGCACGGCGTAGGCGAGGAAGAGCCCGACCACGTTGACGCTGACGATGGCGGTGAAGGCCGTGTGCGACCACCAGCCGGGCACGACCAGGGCGAGCGAGCAGCCGACCGCGAGCCACACGGCCTTGACGGGGGTGCGGGTGCGCGGCGAGACGGAGTGCCACCAGCGGGAGCCCGGCATCGCGCCGTCCCGGGAGAAGGCGAAGATCTGCCGGGTGTTGCTGGTCAGATTGGCCAGACCGCAGAAGAGCATGGCACCGATCACGATCAGCAGGATGGCCTTTGCTGTGCCCATGCCAAGCCCATCGATGAGGATCTGCACCGGCGGCGCCGAGGAGCTCGCCACCTGGTCATAATCATGAATGCTGTACACGAGGGCGAGCATGAGGATGAGTCCGGTGATCGCCGAATAGCCGATCGCGCGCGTGATCCCCTTGGGCGCGTTGACCGTGGCCCGCACCGTTTCCTCGGACATGTGGAAGCTGCCGTCGAAGCCCGTGAAGGTCCAACTGGTGACCAGCAGGCCGAGCATCCCTCCGTAAAGGCCGTTGGTGAAACCGGTGTTGTTCACGAAATGCGTGACGAACGAAGCGGACTGGTGATCGCCGGGCATCACGATCAGTGTGCTCACGATTACCACGAGCCCGATCAGCAGCCACCACACGGAGATCCGGTTGAGCAGGGCGACGAGCTGCACCGTGTAGGTATTGGCCAAACCCTGCAGCACGATGATCAGCGCCGTGATCAGGACCGTCTGCTGGGCGGTCGGCTCGTACGAGTGCCACTGCAGAGCGATGAACGCCTGGATGAAGGTGGCGGCCGCGTACCCGGTGGCGGCGGTGCCGCCCACCTGACCCACGAAATTCAGCCAGCCCGTGTACCAGGACCAGGCACCCTTGTGGCGCTTGGCGAGTTTTCCCGCGGAGAAATAGAGTGCTCCGCTGGTCGGATAGGCGGACGCCACCTCCGCCATAGCGGCGCCGACGAACAGCACCATGACGGAGACGCCGATCCAGCCGAACACGAGAACGCGCGGGCCACCCGCGTTCATGCCGAAACCGAAGGACGAGAAAATACCCGAGATGATGTTGATGATGGTGAAGGAAATCGCGAAATTGTCGAATGCCTGAAATCGGCGCGTGAGTTTTCGCGGGTATCCCATCGCATGGAGTGTCGCGTCGTCGTCGATCGCGACGGAATCCTCGCCGACGCGGTCTCTCGCGCGCGGGACCGATATCCGTTCTGACACAGCTGACCTTTCTCTGGGGGGTTGACCGGAAGAAGGGGGGGCCGGGCGGGCCGGATCAGGCGCCTGCCGGCACGGGCAGACCGCAGGAGCGGCGGGCGCGGGAGAGCTGCTCCCCGGGGTCACCGAAGACGCTCCAGGGCATACGGCAGGCGTAGGGGCCCATGGCCATGAAGACCGCGCGCGCCTCGAACTCGCGCTGGGCCATGAACAGCGCGTGCGCCAGATACGCCAGGTCGAGGACCGGGGTGAAGCGGTAGCCCGACACCTGTGGAAGCCAGTTCTGGTAGATCGCCAGCGCCGTGGAGCGCCACTGGGGCTGCTCCCAGGTGCGGTCGACGAGGAGCTGCGAGGGGTCGTAACTCTCGACCAGGGCCACCAGGGGAAGGAGTCGCAGCGGTGAGGAGGCGGGAGCGCGCTGGCTCAGGAAGGCGGCGACGTCCCAGGCGGCGTTCACCGAACCGCCGTAGCGCGTGAAGAAGAACGCCAGGAAGCGGTGGTGGCCCTCACGGTTCCAGGGGTCGAGGCGCAAGAGGTGCGAGAACAGCTGCCAAGGGCCGGGCGGCGCGGTGAGCAGCCCCTGCGGGGCGGGGTCGCGCAGGTCGTGCAGCCGGGCCATGGACAGTTTGGCGACCCAGGGCGTGGGGTCGGCGGGGTTCATCACGGCCGCCCGGTCGCACGCGGTCAGCGCGATCCGCTCCAGGGCCTCGGCCCGGTCGTCCTTGGCATCGGCCGCCCGCAGCGCCCGCAGCACGGCCACCCGCGCCCACATCAGCGCGGCCTCCGGGGTCGGCTCCTCGGCCAGCCAGCGTTCGGTGAGGTCGGAATCGGCGGCCTCGGAGGCCAGCACCAGGGCGCGGTGGGCCCGTAGGGCGAAGTCACCGCGCGTCTCCGCCAGGGCCTCATGGGCGCTCAGATAGCGGCCGGCCCGGACATCCACGCAGACGCTCGCGAGTCTGCGGTCGTCGGCCGCCGGATGCCACACATACTGCCCTTCGAATAACCCCGCGGCCATCTTCCCCGTCCATCCCCGTACGGCGCTTCGCAGTTGCGCAACAGGCACCCTACTCAGCATCAGGGAGAACCGGAACGGCGTTTCCGAAATAGGTGGTCCGTGAGGTCCACGGCTTATGGAGGAAGCGAAAGGAATTCTTGAGGATTGTTCAATGACTAGTTCAATATGACACTATTCGGTACCAATGGAACCGCTGTGAACGCGGTCCGATAGAATCTTCCTGAGGAATATGCCCACCCCGCCACCACCGCATCACACCCCCGGGAAGCGCCATTCACGACCTCGCCTCGCGGCTGCGCCGACTGCCGCCTTCCTGCGGCCCCGTCCGCCTGATCGGCGTCGACGGGCACGCGGGCTCCGGAAAGACCACATTCGCCCGGCACTTGGCCGCGGCACTGGACGACGCGCCCGTACTGCACCTCGACGACATCGCGACGCACGAGGAGCTCTTCGCGTGGACCGGGCGGCTACTGCGCCAGGTGATCGAACCGCTGCTCCGCGGCGAAGCGGCGCGCTACCGCCCGTACGACTGGACCGCCCGGACCTTCGGCGCGGCCCGCGAGCTGCCGGCCGCGCCCGTGGTGCTCGTGGAGGGCGTCGGCGCGGGTCGCCGTGCGCTGCGCCCGTTTCTCGCGGGACTGCTGTGGATGGAGTTGCCGCACGAGGACGCCTGGACACGCGGGCGGCGACGGGACGGTCAGACGCAGAGCGAGTTCTGGGCCGAGTGGGTCCGCGCCGAGTGCCGGCACTTCGCCGAGGACCCCTCGAGACCGTTCGCGGATCTTCTGGTGCGGCAGTGTCAGGAGGGATACGAGGTGCTGCTGGGACCTGTTGAGACCGCTGGACCGGACCACTTCATGACTCAGGGTGACGGACCATCCGCAATGTGCTGAACTCGTGAAGAGCCTTGCGTGAGAAGTTCTCGCAGTGCTTCAACTCGGCTTGACCGGGGGACCGTACAGGACTTACGTTCTGAATGTGCGGCCATTCGAAGCCGCCCGCAGTCGCGAAGCCCCCGGTTGTTCCCCCGTGATCGGGGGCTTCGTTCTGCCCACACCCCCTCTTTCCGGACGCTGCGCGCCGCGGTTCGTTCACCCTCGGTCACCAAGCGAAGTGCGCCCCATCTGCTCCCACCTCGTGGAACGGGGTGTGCGGCACCCTACGGCCCGCCCCCGCACCGCAGGTACGATGCCTCTCGGTGCGACCTTCGGACGGCTGCTCTGCGCACCGATGCAACTCCCGTCCACGGCACAGTGGTTCGACGAGAGCTGCCGACGGGCACCGGCCCGGCGGCGAGGGGGTGTCCTGATCCACGAGACACTCCCTGACCATCGGGGGCACGGTTTGTGGGGGACGTGATGGACTTCGGCACGCAGGGTCCCGAGGCCCCGGCCGACCTCGCCTGGCTGCGAGGTGTGGACGCCTACACGATGGGCGCCTATCCGCAGGCGGAGGAGGAGTTCCGCACCGCGGTCCGGATGGACCCCGGCATGGCGGACGGCTGGCTCGGACTGCACGCGCTGCGTGTGGACACGACGACCGCGCTGCTCAGGATGTTCCGGCACCGGGACCGCTTCGGCGAACAGCGCGCCCGCCACCGGCGCACCCTCAACTCCTGGTACTGGCTCGGCTGGTGGGTGCAGCCGGTCCTGGAGAGCCCGCGCGACCTGCTGCTCGCGCACGCCTCGCACTGGTTGGACGGACGCCACGTACCGGAGCTGGACCGGGCGCTCGCGGGCCTGCCGCCCGTCGACGCGGACCCCCAGGTGCGGTTCCTGCACGCGTGCCGCGCCTATCTGGTCAAGGACTGGGAACAGCTGGTCCGGCACACCGATCCGCTGATCGACGATCCCATGCTCGGCATAGAGGCCGGCCTCTTCGGCGGCATGGCGCGCGTGCGCCTGGAGATGTACGGCCAGGCGGAGCCTCTCCTCTCCTCCGCGCTGATGCGCTGTCGCAGCGAGCAGCCGCAACGCAAGGAGCTGCGGTACTGGCTGGCCCGGGCCCACGAGGGCACGGGGCGGTCCGCCGCGGCGCTGCCTCTGTACCGGGCGGTGCACCGGGTCGATCCCTCGTTCATGGACACCTCGGCGCGGCTCGCGGCCATCGCCGAGGGCGACGGGTACGACGACGCCGCCGCCGACCTGGCCGCGATCACGCTCGCCGGGGTCGGTCAGGACGTGATGGAGGGCCCGGACGGTGTCGATCCGCTGTTCGGCACGGAGGGACGGGACCTGAAGCTCTCGGAGCCCGGTCTCGCGCCACCGGGGGCGCTGCCTCCCGAGACCGACGCGGTACGCGAGAAGGCCGTCATTCCGGTGCAGCCGCTGCCCGCGGGGCCGACGGACCCCGCGTTACTCGAAGAGGCGCTCGCCGAGCTGGAGCGCATGGTGGGCCTGGAGCCCGTGAAACGCCAGGTCAAGGCGCTCTCCGCGCAGTTGAACATGGCGCGGCTGCGCACCGGGCAGGGCCTTCCGGTGCAGCCGCCGAAGCGGCACTTCGTCTTCTCCGGGCCCTCCGGCACCGGCAAGACCACCGTGGCCCGCATTCTCGGCCGGGTCTTCTACGCGCTCGGGCTGCTCGGCGGCGACCATCTGGTGGAAGCCCAGCGGGCGGACCTGGTCGGCGAGTACCTCGGGCAGACCGCCGTGAAGGCCAACGAGTTGATCGACTCCGCGATCGGTGGCGTCCTCTTCGTGGACGAGGCGTACTCCCTTTCCAACTCCGGGTACGGCAAGGGTGACGCGTACGGAGACGAGGCCCTCCAGGTGCTCCTGAAGCGGGCCGAGGACAACCGGGATCACCTGGTCGTCATCCTCGCCGGCTATCCCGAGGGCATGGACCGCCTGCTGGCCGCCAATCCCGGCCTTTCCTCCCGCTTCACGACCCGCGTCGACTTCCCCTCCTACCGGCCTCTCGAACTCACCTCCATCGGCGAGGTGCTGGCCGCCGAGAACGGTGACATCTGGGACGAGGAGGCGCTGGACGAGCTGCGCTCGATCGCCGGCCATGTCGTCGACCAGGGCTGGATCGACGAGCTCGGCAATGGCCGCTTCCTTCGCACCCTGTACGAGAAGAGCTGCGCGTACCGCGATCTCCGCCTGTCGCTCTACCCGGGCACGCTGTCCCGCGACGACCTGTCGACCCTTCGGCTCCCGGACCTGATGCAGGCGTACGGCGAGGTCCTCTCGGGGCGGGGGCCGCAGGATCCGTCGCCGATGTGACCGGGGGCGGCGGCCCAAGCGGTTTCGCCCCCGCCGCCCCCGCCGCCCCTGCCCTCCCCAAGCGCCGGAGGGCTGATTCTCAGCTCGCCAGCGCCTCCTCAGGGGCCGCGCTCGGGCGCGGGTCCGAGACACGTACCGGCTCCGGAAGCTCCCGGTGGGCCGGATCCCGTACCTCGCCGACCAGCAGTTCCAGGACGTCCTCCAGGGCCACGAGGCCGAGGACCTTGCCCGACGCGTCGGCGACCTGGGCGAGGTGTGTGGCGGCGCGGCGCATCACCGTCAGGGCGTCGTCCAGGGGGAGCTCGGCCCGCAGCGTCGTCATGGGCCGCCACATCTGCTGCGCAACCGCGCGCTCGGACTCCTCGAGGTCGAGTACGTCCTTCACATGCAGATAGCAGCCCATGAAAGCGCCGTTCTCCGCGACCACCGGGAACCGGGAGTACCCGGTGCGCGCGGTGAGCGCGACGACCTGGCCCGGAGTGACCGAGGCGTCCACAGTGATCAGGGAGTCGCGGTCCAGGAGGACGTCGGTGACCGGCCTGGAGCCCAGCTCGAGGGCGTCCTCGAGACGTTCCTGCTCCTCGGGGTCGAGCAGGCCCGCCTGCCCCGAGTCCTCGACCAGCCGGTTGAGCTGCTCGCTGGTGAAGACCGCCTCGACCTCGTCCTTGGGCTCGACGCGGAACAGCTTCAGAATCAGGCGCGCGCAGGCGCCCAGGGCGACCGTGACCGGCCGGCACAGCCGCGCGAAGGCGACCAGGCCGGGGCTGAGCCACAGCGCCGTCTTCTCGGGCGCGGCCATCGCCAGGTTCTTCGGCACCATCTCGCCGATGACGAGGTGGAAGAAGACGACGAGGGCGAGCGCGATGACGTATCCGAGCGGGTGGATCACGCCTTCCGGCAGATGGGCCGCCTCGAAGACGGGCTCCAGCAGGTGGGCGACGGTCGACTCGGCGACCGCGCCGAGCGTCAACGAGCAGATGGTGATGCCGAACTGGGCCGCGGCCATCATCTGCGGCAGCCGCTCCAGGCCGTACAGGACCTGTCGGGCCCGTGCGGTGCCCAGCGGTTCGATCTGGCTGCGCCGTACGGAGACGAGGGCGAACTCGGCGCCGACGAAGAAGCCGTTCGCCAGCACCAGCAGAGCGGCGAAGAGAAGTTGGAGCACGCTCATCGGACGGCCTCCGGGGCGAGCGCGGTCCGCACCAGGCGGACGCGTTCGGCACGGTAGTGCCCGACCTGGCGCACCGACAGGCGCCAGCCCGGGAGTTCTGCCTTGTCGCCGGGGGCCGGGATCCGGCCGAGCAGGTCGGCGACCAGGCCCGCGACGGTCTCGTACGGGCCCTCGGGTACGTCGAGGCCTATGCGTTGCAGGACGTCCACCCGGCAGCTGCCGTCGGCGTCCCAGGCGGGCCGGCCGTCCTCGGGCGGCGCGGCGGCGAGTTCGGGCAGGTCCTGTCCGTCGTGCTCGTCGCGGACCTCGCCGACGAGTTCCTCGACGATGTCCTCCAGGGTGACCACGCCCGCCGTACCGCCGTACTCGTCGACGACGACGGCGATGGGCTGCTCGTTGCGCAACTGCTCCAGGAGGGGCTGCACGGGCAGCGTCTCCGGGACGAGCAGCGGGGCCTGGGCGATCCGGCCGACCGGGGTGCGCAGCCGGTCGCGCGAGGGGATCGCGAGGGCGTCCTTGAGGTGCACCATGCCGACGATCTCGTCGATCCGCTCCCGGTAGACGGGGAAGCGGGACAGTCCGGTGGCGCGGGTGAGGTTGACGACGTCCTCGGCGGTCGCCGACGACTGCAGTGCGCTGACCTTCACGCGCGGGGTCATGACGTGCTGCGCGGTCAGGTCGGCCAGCGAGAGGGTCCGTACGAAGAGGTCCGCGGTGTCCTGTTCCAGGGCGCCGGCCTGGGCCGAGTGGCGGGCCAGGGAGACGAGTTCGCCCGGAGTGCGGGCGGAGGCCAGTTCCTCGGCGGGTTCGACGCCCAGGGCGCGGACGAGCCGGTTGGCGACCGTGTTGAGCGCGGCGATCACCGGCCGGAACGTGCGCGAGAAGACGTGCTGCGGGCCCGCGACGAAGCGGGCGACCTGGAGGGGCTTTGACACCGCCCAGTTCTTGGGCACGAGTTCGCCGATCACCATCTGCACGGCCGAGGCGAGCAGCATGCCGACGACCACGGCGACACCGGACACGGCGCCCTCGGGCAGGCCGATCGCGCTGAACGGTTCGTGCAACAGTTCGGCGAGCGCGGGTTCGGCGAGCATGCCGACGACGAGCGAGGTGATGGTGATGCCGAGCTGAGTGCCGGAGAGCTGGAAGGACAGCTCCTTGAGCGAGTTCACGACCGTACGGGCCCGTCGGTCGCCGTCGGCCGCGGCCTTCTCGGCGTCGGGGCGCTCGACCGTGACGAGGCCGAACTCGGCCGCGACGAAGAAGCCGTTGGCGAGAATCAGCAGGAACGCCGCTCCAAGGAGCAGCAGGGGGATGGTCATGCCGCCGCCTCGATGGGTCGGGAGGGGGCGGCGCAGGTACTACAGGGGGATCCGTCCATCGCTGGAGGGAGTCACTCCTCGGGTTGCAGGGGCCTCTGGACACCGGGTGGCACGTCAGAGACGGAGGCGCGACGATAACGCCTCCGCCAACAGATTAATCAAGACATGGGCCAGGACGGCAGGGTGGAAGGCTGAGAGTCAGCCCTCATGTTTCTCGGGGTCGCCGATGGAGCGGGCCTCCGCGAGGGCGCGCAGGGCGCGAGCGTCCTCGATCGCGCGGCGCTTGGCGATGCCCGGCTGGATACCGAGCACGGGCAGGCTGGTGCCGTCGCTGAGGTCGAGGAACACCCACGGATCGCCCGGGCGCAGGTTGACCCGGAGGATCTCCGCCCACTCCAGGCGCCTCCTGCTGGCGATGTTGACGACGGTGACCCCCCTCTCGTCGGCGACGACCTTGGGCCGGGAGAGCAGCAGGAGCACGCCGAAGAGCAGCGCCGCGGTGAAGATGAAGCTCACGCGCTCCGCCGGGCTGAGCTGCTCCAGGAGCATCGCGACCGTCGTGATGACCACGAGGATCGCGGCGCCCGCGGTGAGCAGCACGGCCCGGGTGCGCGTCGGCCGAAAGGTGACGGGAAGGGCGGGAAGGTCTGACATGTCCGGCGTCTCCGTCAGAGCCGGCAGGCGTGGATGGCCGTGGTCAGGATGGCCCGCGCGCCGAGCGCGTACAGGTCGTCCATGATCCGCTGGGCCTCCTTGGCGGGGACCATGGCGCGGACGGCGACCCAGCCCTCGTTGTGCAGCGGCGAGATGGTCGGCGACTCCAGGCCCGGAGTGAGCGCGACGGCCTTCTCCAAGTACTCGGCGCGGCAGTCGTAGTCCATCATCACGTACGTCCGTGCCACCAGGACGCCCTGGAGGCGGCGCAGGAACTGCTGGACCTTGGGCTCGGTGTCCTCGGAGGTGTCCGCGCCCACCCGGCGGATGACGACGGCCTCGGACTTCATGATCGGGTCGCCGAAGACTTCCAGGCCCGCGTTGCGCAGCGAGGTGCCGGTCTCGACGACGTCCGCGATGACCTCCGCGACGCCCAGTTCGATGGCGGTCTCGACGGCGCCGTCGAGGTGGACGACGGAGGCGTCGATGCCGTGGTCGGCGAGGTGCCCCGCGACGATGCCCTCGTAGGAGGTGGCGACCGTCATGCCCTTCAGGTCGGCGACGCCGTTCGCCGTGCCGGGCTTGGTGGCGAAGCGGAAGGTGGAGCGGGCGAAGCCGAGCGGGAGGATCTCCTCCGCCTTGGCGGCCGAGTCGATGAGCAGGTCGCGGCCGGTGATGCCGATGTCGAGACGGCCGGAGGAGACGTAGATCGCGATGTCGCGGGGGCGGAGGTAGAAGAACTCGACCTCGTTCTCCGGGTCGACGATCCGCAGTTCCTTGGACTCGCGGCGCTGCTGGTAGCCGGCCTCATGCAGCATCTCCGCCGCAGGGCCTGACAGGGAACCCTTGTTGGGGACGGCGATGCGCAGCATGAGGTCGGCTTCCTTTGTGTGAAGGGGTGTATCTGCGGAACAGGGGGATTCAGAGGTGGGCGTACACGTCGTCGAGGGAGATCCCGCGCGCGACCATCATCACCTGGACGTGGTAGAGCAGCTGCGAGATCTCCTCGGCGGCGGCGTCCTTGCCCTCGTACTCGGCGGCCATCCAGACCTCGGCGGCCTCTTCGACGACCTTCTTGCCGATGGCATGGACGCCCTTGCCGACCAGCTCGGCGGTGCGCGAAGTGGCGGGGTCGCCGTTGGCGGCCTTGTGCTGGAGCTCGGTGAAGAGCCCCTCGAACGTCTTCTTGGACATGATGCCGCCCACCCTACGCGCTACCGCCGCTGCCTCAGCGCCAGGGTTCAGATACTGAGCGCAGCGTGGCCGCGGTCGCCACGGCGGCCGTCACCGCCTCGTGGCCCTTGTCCTCGTTGGAGCCCTCGAGGCCCGCGCGGTCCAGGGCCTGCTCCTCGGTGTCGCAGGTCAGCACGCCGAAGCCGACCGGTACACCGGTGTCGATGGAAACCTGGGTGAGGCCGTTGGTCACGCCCTGGCACACGTACTCGAAGTGAGGGGTTCCGCCGCGGATGACGACGCCGAGGGCGACGATGGCGTCGTAGCCGCGGCCCGCGAGGACCTTGGCGACCACCGGGAGCTCGAAGCTTCCGGGGACCCGAAGGAGGGTCGGCTCGTCGATTCCCAGCTCGTGCAGGGCGCGCAGCGCGCCGTCGACGAGGCCGTCCATCACCTTTTCGTGCCACTGTGCCGCGATGACCGCGACGCGCAGGTCGCCGCAGTTGCGTACGGACAGTTCAGGTGCACCCTTGCCGCTCACGTCTCTCCTCAGTGCCGCTGTGCCGTGTTGCCGATAGTGCCGTTGTTACTGGCTGCCGCAGGCCGACACGGTGGTCGTGTCCAGCCAGGGCAGGTCGTGCCCCATCCGGTCCCGCTTGGTGCGCAGGTAGCGGAGGTTGTGCTCGCCCGCCTGTACGGGCATCGGCTCCCGGCCGCTGACCTTGAGGCCGTGCCGGACGAGCGCGTCGATCTTGTCGGGGTTGTTGGTCATCAGGCGGACGCTCGCCACCCCGAGGTCCTCCAGGATCTGCGCGCTCGCACCGTAGTCCCTGGCATCGGCGGGCAGGCCCAGCTCCAGGTTGGCGTCGAGGGTGTCCCGGCCGCGCTCCTGAAGCTCGTACGCGCGCAGCTTGGAGAGCAGCCCGATGCCGCGTCCCTCGTGGCCGCGCAGGTAGACCACGATGCCCCGGCCCTCGGCCTGGATACGCTCCATGGACGTCTGGAGCTGGGGGCCGCAGTCGCAGCGCAGCGAGTGGAAGACGTCGCCGGTGAGGCATTCGGAGTGGACGCGCACGAGGACGTCCTCGCCGTCGCCGAGCTCGCCGTGGACGAGGGCGACGTGCTCGACGCCGTCGACGGTGGAGCGGTAGCCGAACGCCGTGAACTCGCCGAAGGCGGTGGGCAGATGGACCTCTGCCTCGCGACGGACGGTGGGCTCGGCGCTGCGGCGGTAGGCGATCAGGTCCTCGATGGAGATGATCGTCAGGCCGTGCTTGCGGGCGAAGGGGATCAGCTCGGGCAGGCGGAGCATACGGCCGTCCTCCCCCGCGATCTCGACGATGGCGCCGGCCGGGCGCAGACCCGCGAGGCGGGCCAGGTCGACGGCGGCCTCGGTGTGGCCGTTGCGGACCAGCACGCCGCCGGACTTGGCGCGCAGCGGGAAGATGTGGCCGGGACGCACGAAGTCGTCCGCCTGGGCGGTGCCGTCGGCGAGCAGCTGAAGTGTGGTGGCACGGTCGGATGCCGAGATGCCGGTGCTCACACCATGAGCGGCGGACGCGTCCACCGACACGGTGAACGCGGTTTTCATCGACTCGGTGTTGTCGTCGACCATCTGCGGGAGCCGGAGCCGGTCCAGTTCGGCGCCCTCCATGGGGGCGCAGATCAGGCCGCGGCACTCGCTCATCATGAAGGCGACGATCTCGGGCGTCGCCTTCTCGGCGGCGATGACGAGGTCGCCCTCGTTCTCCCGGTCCTCGTCGTCGACCACCACGACCGGGCGGCCCGCCGCGATGTCGGCGATGGCCTTCTCGACCGGGTCGAGCGCGAAGTCCGAGGCATCTTGATCGTGGCCGGTGCTGTACCAAACCGGGGTGGCGGTCATGCCGGGGCTCCTTCCAGGAGGGGCTGCCCGGCCTTGCGGGAGCGCAGCCACCAGTCGCGCAGGCCCCACAGGACGAGCGCGCCGTACAGGACGTAGACGAAACCGGAGAAGGCGAAGCCGTTGGCGAAGTTGAGCGGGACGCCCACCAGGTCGACCAGCAGCCAGGCGAACCAGAACTCGACCATGCCGCGCGCCTGGGCGTACATGGCGACGATGGTGCCGACGAAGATGTACGCGTCCGGCCAGGGGTCCCAGGACAGGGACGGGTACGCGGTGAACAGACCGGCGACCGCGACGGTGCCGAGGGCGGCGGCGCCGACCATGGCGGCACGCTCGCGCGGGCCGGCGAACCGTACCGCGATGGAGCCGTCCTGCCCCTTGCCGCGGTTCCACTGCCACCAGCCGTACACGGCGACGACCATGACGACGACCTGCTTGCCGGCGCTGCCGGAGAGGTGGGCGGTGGCGAAGGCCGCGAAGAGGATGACACCGGAGAGGAACTGGACGGGCCAGCTCCATATCGAGCGCCGCCAGCCGAGGGCGAGGGCGATCAGACCGATCACGTTGCCGATCATGTCCGACCACTTGATGTGCTGGCCGAAGAGGACGAAGGCCTCGGAGTTGAGCCAGTTCACTGCGCGGCTCCCTGCTGGACGCCGGGCAGTCCGGCCGACTGCTCGCCGCGCGCGCCGAGCAGTCGCTCGACGTACTTGGCGATGACGTCGACTTCGAGGTTGACCGGGTCGCCGGGCTGCTTGTGGCCCAGCGTGGTCAGGTCGAGGGTGGTGGGGATGAGGCTGACCGTGAAGTAGTCGGGGCCCGCGTCGACGACGGTCAGGCTGATGCCGTCGACGGTGATGGAGCCCTTCTCGACCACATAGCGGGAGAGGTCGGCCGGGAGCGAGATCTTCACGATCTCCCAGTTGTCGGACGGCTTGCGCTCGATGATCGCGCCCGTGCCGTCGACGTGGCCCTGCACGATGTGCCCGCCGAGGCGCTCGCCCACGGCCATCGGGCGTTCCAGGTTGACGCGGGAGCCGACGGCGAGGGCGCCGAGGCTGGAGCGGTTCAGGGTTTCCGCCATGACGTCGGCGGTGAACTCGTCGCCTTCGTGCTCGACCACCGTGAGACAGACGCCGTTGACGGCGATGGAGTCGCCGTGCTGCGCGCCGTGTGTGACGACGGGGCCACGCAGTCGGAAACGGGAGGCGTCGTCGAGGATCTCGACGGCGGTGACCTCACCCAGCTCTTCGACGATTCCGGTGAACACTTCCCGGGTCCTCCTGCCTCAAGGGGCACGGACTCCGGGGCCTGTCGATGACGACAGAATGAGCGGACCGCGGCATACCGGGAACGACGCCGCGAGGTGACTCGTCCACCAGGACAAGTCTCGACAAACGGCGGCGCGCACGAATGCCCGCCCGCCGCGCACTGCCTCCCATCCGGACTTTAACCGTCGGTCCAGGAATTTCACCTGGTCAACCGGCCGCTGGAAGCGACCGGGTCGCGGACTGTAACCGCCGGTTCGGAATTACACCGACCCCGGAGTGCGCTGCTTCTGGTACAGGGCCAGTGTGCCACGCCCGATCGACGCCCATGCGGTCGCATACCTGTGGGGTGGCTCACAGCCGGTACGTCTGGACTCCTGCGGCCGGGGGTACCGCTCAACTCCCGGTCACCTATGCCCCCTTGATATTGGTCCATACCTATTGACGCTCTGGTCTAGTCCTCTTAAGGTCGGCGATCACTGGTCTGTTGAATTCGGCTCGTCGAGTGGTTTGCCGACACGGGTTCGTCGAACCCGGCCTCGATCGACCCGGCGGTGGTGACGAAGGCCCTTGCCCCGCCGCCGGGTCTCCCACCCTGACGTTTCGACATCCGAAGGGACATCGGGCGCTGCGGGGTGGGGGGCATCCCACGCCGGGGCGTGCCGTGGGGAAAGGGACGTTCGAGGAGTATCCGGGAGCGCGGTACGGGGGTGGGCGGGGGTTGTGACCCCGGGGCGGCGTGGGGTTGTGACCCGGGGTCCGTGTTTTTCGCCCCCTCCGCCCCTACCCGTCCCGTACCTGGGGCTCCGCCCCAAGATCCCCCTGTCGCGCTAACGCGCTCGTCCTCAAACGCCGGACGGGCTGAAAGCTCAAACGCCGGACGGGCCGAACAGCTCCTCCTGCGCGCCCTCGCGGGCCGTCAGCAGCGCGCCGCGCAATACCGCGCCTCCGCCCAGCGTGCTCGCGCGCACCTCGGTCGGGAGCGGCGACATGCTCCGCAGCCGCTGCTCGACGAGCGCGGCCAGGACGGCCCCGCCCGCTTGGCCGACCTCGCCGCCCAGGACCACGCAGCCGGGGTCGAGTACGGCGATGACGGACGCGGCGCCGATGGCGAGGCGGTCGGCGAGGGCGTCGAGGAAGCGGGCCGCGTCCGGGGTCGTCGCCGCCTGCCTGACCAGCGCCGCCGCGGGGGGTTCGTACGGGGCCGGCCGCGCCGCCACGCCGTACTGCGCCGCGAGCGCGGCGACCGCCGCCGCCCCTGCCAGCGAGTGGAAGCCGCCCTCGCAGTCCGTCGCCGAGGGGAGGGTCGAGGTGCCGGGCACCGGGAGGAAGCCGATCTCGCCGGTACCGCCGGAGGCACCGCGGCGCAGGGCGCCGTCCAATACGACGGCCGCGCCGGTGCCGTGGCCGAGCCACAGCAGCACGAAGGTGTCACGGTCGCGCGCGGCGCCTTCGCGCTGTTCGGCGAGGGCGGCGAGGTTGGTCTCGTTCTCGACCAGGACGCGGGCGGGCAGTCGTTCCTGGAGGGCGGCAACCAGCCGGCGGTGCCACTCGGGCAGGCCCGAGGAGTCGCGAAGTTCACCGGTGGCGGGGTCGATGAGACCGGGCGCGCCGATGCCGACGGTGTGCAGGCGCTCGGCTCCGGCCTCCTTGGCCACCCGCTCGACCAGCGCCACCGCACGCTCCACCGCGGGCCCGGTGCCCGTGTCGTCGCCGATCGGCACCGACGCCTCGGCCAGGACCGCGCCGAGCAGGTCGGACACGACCACGGAGACGCCCTCCGTGCGGACGTCCAGCGCCGCCAGATGGGCCCGGTCCGCGACGATGCCGTACAACCGCGCGTTCGGGCCGCGCCGCTGCTCCCCCGACTCCCCGACCACCGTGATCAGGCCGGAGGCCGTGAGGCGTTCCACGAGGTCGGCGACCGTCGGCCGGGACAGTCCGGTGAGCTGCTTCAACTGCCCTGCCGTCAGCGGGCCTTCCTGCTGCAGCAATCGCAGGGCGAACCGGTCGTTGATGGCCCGGGCGGTGCTCGGGGATGCGGGCATGCCGGGAATCCTCCCAGATCGGCGGGCCGCTCGGAGGACGGGCGGCCGGTAATTCCCTATCTATCAGGCAGGGTCCCTGATAGTTTACGGCGGCAGAGTGGGAATCAGTACCCCGGGGAGGGGCCGGAGCATGAGTGAAGTGGTCTACGACCAGCGCGAGGTGAAGCGCGCCCGGTACGCCGTGGCGGCCGTGTTCGCCGTGCACGGTGCCGTCACCGGCTCGTTCGCGACCCGTGTGCCGTGGATCCAGGACCATGCCTCGCTCAGTGCCGGGCAACTGGGCTTCGCCCTCGCGTTCACGGCGTTCGGCGCCTCCTGCTCAATGCCGCTGGCCGGACGGATCACCCACCGCTTCGGCAGCCGTACGGCGCTGCGCGGCCTGATCGCCCTCTGGACGATGGCGCTGATCCTCCCCTCCCTCGCGCCGAACCTGCTCACGCTGTGCCTGGCGATGTTCACCTATGGCGCCACGGCGGGCATGGCCGATGTCGCCATGAACGCGCTGGGCGTCGAGATCGAGCAGCGACTCGACAAGTCGATCATGTCCGCGCTGCACGGCATGTGGAGCGCGGGCGCTCTGATCGGCTCGGCGGCCGGCACGCTCGCCGCACACCTGGGCTCGGACGCGCGCCTGCACCACGCGCTGGCTGCGGCGACCCTCACACTCCTCGGGGTGGCTGCCTGCCGCTGGGTGCTCGATCTCCGGCCGGCCGAGGACGAGGAGCCGCCGCCGAGGTTCGCACTGCCGCCCAGGTCCGCGCTGCTCATCGGCGCGGTCGGCTTCTGCGCGGTCTTCGCGGAGGGCGCGAGCCTGGACTGGTCGGCGGTCTACCTCAGGGACCAGCTGGGCACCTCGGCCGGTCTCGCGGCGGCATCCACGACCGGATTCATGCTGACCATGGCCGTGGCCCGACTGGTGGGCGACACGGTGGTGAACCGGTTCGGCGCCGTGCGCACGGTACGGGCGGGTGGTGTCCTGGCCGTGTTCGGCGGCCTGCTCATCGTCGTCGCGGGCAACCCCGCGGTCGCGATGGCCGGCTTCGCGCTGCTCGGCCTCGGTATCGCCGTGGTCGTCCCTCTGTGCTTCGCGGCGGCGGGACGCAGTGGGCCCAACCCCAGCCAGGCCATCGCGGGCGTCGCCACCATCACGTACACCTCGGGACTGATCGCGCCGAGCGCGATCGGCACGCTGGCGCAGGCGACGAGCCTGGTGGTGTCGTTCGGGCTGGTGACGGTGCTGGCGTGCGGGCTCGCCGTGCTCGCGGGCGTGCTGCGCACGGGAGACCGGGACCGTCCGAAGGTCAGCCCCGCGGGCGCAGCAGTTCCCGACCCAAGGCCCTGAACCGGTCGCTCCACGAGGTCGGGCGCAGGGTGGTCGCGTCGAGCCGGACCAGGACGCGGGTGCCGTGCGCGTACGTCACCGCGCCATCGGCCGAGCAGAAGCGGAAGCCGTACGTCAGTCCGGTGTTCCCCAGCCGCTCCAGCCAGAGGTGGACGGCGTACCCGCCCGGCCGGTTGACCGGGGTCTCATAGCTGATCCGCAGTTCCTTGACGGCGTGACAGAAGTCCCCCGCCGCCTCCCAGTCACCCTCGAAGCCGAAGCCGCGCTCGCTCCACAGCGCGGTCCAGGCTCGCTCGACCATCACCGGATAGCGGGCGTTGTGCAGCAGCCCGAGCGCGTCGAGGTCGTCGAAGTGGACGGTGACGGGCAGGAGTCGCCCGTGGGAGAGGGCGGGGGCGACGGGGGCTTCGGCGGTCACGGGCGGGGCTCCTGAGATGTACGGCATGAGGATGAGGGCGGCTTGGCTGAAAACAACCCCTTCATTCTAAGCGACCGCTCAGTAGTCCCGCCCTGTCGGTTCAGCCCGCGATCGAGTCCAGCTGCTCGGCCGCCGGTCGCAGCGCCCACAGGTCACCGCCGGGCGGTGCCTCCAGTTTCGGCAGCGCCGCCCGAGCGGCCCTGTCCCCCGCGTCGGCCGCGGCGTGAACGACATCGCTCGCCGCGAAGCGGTGGAACTCCAGCTCCGGGTGGGTCCACGGCTCGGCGCCCGTCGCCGCGGGCAGCAGATAGTCGACCGCCTTGAACAGGCTCTGCCCGTCGGGGCCCTCGTACGACCACAGGTTCACGCCGACGTGCCGGCCGATGGCCGCGAGCCGGGTGTAGGCGACCAGGTCGAAGGTCGAATAGTGCCAGCTGCGGGTGCGGGCCAGCTCCTGGGGCTGGCTGCCGTCGGCGGCGATCTGCGGGTCGATCCGCAGGGTGCGCGCGCCGAGGATGGTCCGCCGGGCGAGGTCCTGGTCGCCGGTCGCGTAGGCCAGGGCGGCGAGCTGCATGTCGTAGAAGGTGCCGTGGTTGTTCTTGGCGGCGCCCTCCTCCTTGCCGAAGGCGCTGTCCACGAGCCAGTCGCGGAAGTCGGTGTTCCAGGCTCGCATCGCGGTGCGGTCGCCCTTGGACCAGCCGGGGGCGCCGGTGTCCAGGATCGCGATGGCGTCCAGGACGCTGGTGTAGGACTGCGAGAAGTCGATGATGCCGATGGCGCGGCCGTCGTACTTGCAGGGGATGAACTGGCCGTGGTCCAGGTTCGGGTTCATCCGGGTGCCGGGGGCGAGGAACCAGGTGCGCAGGACCTGGGCGGCCTTCTCGGCGTACTGCTTCTTGCCGGTGTAGTACCAGGCGAGCGAGAGGTCGTACGTCGAGTCGAAGACCCTCTCGACGTCCTGGCGGTCGGTGCCGGTGTCGACCTCGGGATTGCGCTGGCCGTCGCGCTGGACGTAGGGGCACCCCCAGGGATTGTCCGCGGTCCTGGGCTGCGAGGGCCACCAGTAGGGGGCCTGGCTGAGGTAGTCGTGCACGTCGCCGCCGGGCGCGGGTTTCGGCTTGTCGACGACCGTCCAGGGGCCCTGGTCCAGCCAGTTGTCGGCGCGGGTCGTCAAGTCCCCGAGAGACCGGTCGAGTTGGGGGTCGCCATGGTCCAGGCGGAGTTTGGTCTGCTGCAGGCGGACGCCGTCGAGCACGGCGGTCTTGGGAACCTTCGTCGCCGAGGAGGCCTCACGGGCCGAGGCGGACGGGATGACGACGGCCGCCAGGGCGACCACGGCGGCTGCCACCACGCCCAGTCGGGGTCTGGGACTCATTAGCACTCCGATCATAGATGTGAACAAAGTTCATGAGTAGGACCGTGTGAGCGTAGGGCGGCTGGTTTCCCCTGACAATGGTCCGGACAGATTCACGTACAGAGAAAGCGAAGCCTCACCATGGACCTCGGCGTGCGCTGGAAACTGCACGGCGACGGGCGCACGCCCGCCCCCGGAGCGGTCGTCCGCCCGGATGAACGCCTCTCCTGGCCCCGCACGGTCGGGCTCGGGGCCCAGCACGTGGTCGCCATGTTCGGGGCGTCGTTCGTCGCGCCCGTCCTCATGGGCCTGGACCCGAACCTCGCGATCATGATGTCCGGCGTGGCAACGGTCATCTTCCTGCTCGCCACCCGCGGTCGCGTGCCCAGCTACCTGGGCTGCTCGCTCTCCTTCGTCGGTGTCGCCGCCGTGATCCGCGCGCAGGGCGGCTCCAGCGCGACGGTGACGGGCGCGGTCTTCGTGGTCGGCGTCGCGCTGTTCCTGGCGGGACTCGCCGTGCAGCGGTTCGGGGCGCGGATCATCCATGCCGCGATGCCGCCGATCGTGACCGGCGCGGTCGTCATGCTGATCGGCTTCAACCTGGCTCCGGTGACGGCGTCCACGTACTGGCCGCAGGACGAGTGGACGGCACTGCTGGTGATGCTGTTCACCGGTCTGGCCGTGGTGTGTCTGCGCGGTTTCTGGTCACGGATCGCGATCTTCCTGGGCCTGGTCTTCGGGTACGGGATCTCCTGGGTCTTCGACCGCGTCTTCGGCAGGATCCACTCGGTGGACGCGAGCGGCAAGCTCACCGACCACTGGCGACTGGACCTCTCCGGCGTCGGCAAGGCGGACTGGATCGGTCTGCCCTCCTTCCACGGCCCCTCGTTCCAGTGGTCGGCGATCCTCGTCGCGCTGCCGGTCGTGATCGCGCTGGTCGCCGAGAACGCCGGCCATGTGAAAGCGGTCGGTGAGATGACCGGGGATCCGCTGGACGACAAGCTGGGCACCGCGATCTCGGCGGACGGCGTCGCCTCGATGCTCTCCACGGCGGTCGGTGGCCCGCCCAACACCACGTACTCGGAGAACATCGGCGTCATGGCCGCGACCCGCGTCTACTCCACCGCCGCCTACTGGGCCGCGGCAGGCTTCGCGCTCCTCTTCGGCCTCTGCCCCAAGTTCGGCGCGGTCGTGGCGGCGATCCCCGGCGGCGTCCTCGGCGGCATCACCGTCATCCTGTACGGGATGATCGGCCTCCTCGGCGCCCAGATCTGGCTCAACGCCCGGGTCGATCTGCGCAACCCGCTGAACCTGGTGCCGGCCGCCGCGGGCATCATCATCGGCGTCGGCGGCGTCACCCTGAAGTTCACCGACACCTTCTCGCTGAACGGCATCGCGCTGGGCACCCTCGTCGTGATCACCGGCTACCACGCGCTGCGGGCGATGGCTCCGGCCCACCTCAAGAAGCAGGAGCCGCTGCTCGATTCGGGAACGTCGGGCTACGACCAGCAGGAGGGAGCGGGTGGGCCTCCGGACCCCGGCCCCGCGGCCACGAAGCGGAGCGCGGGCGGAGCCTGACGCGCTCGGCTACCGCCGCGCAACGGGGATGTGTTCGGCGAGCTGGTCTTCCCGCTGCGGGTGGTGATCGGCGTGGACGCGTGCGGCACCGACTACACCGGCGGCGAGTTCCTCATGGTGGAGCAGCGCCCGCGCGCCCGGTCGAGGGGCACGGCGAGCCTCCTGCGGCAGGGCCACGGCCTGGTGCTCACAACCCGGGACCGCCCTGGGCGCACGCGTCGCGGCTGGTCGGCGGGTGCGGTGCGGCAGGGGTGAGCAGCGTACGGTCCGGGCGGCGGCGGACCCTGGGGCTGGTGTTCCGCGACGCGGCCCGAGGCACCGCCCGCCGACTGAGGCACCGCCCGCCGACTGGGGCACCGGAAGCCGACACCACCGCAGCACAACGCCGCATTTCCCGCTATATCACAGTGAAACGTGTCTTATTACAGCCATGCCTACACCTTCACGCCGTACCCTGCTCCGTGCTCCGCTCGCTGCCGCCGGCGCGGGACTGCTGCCTGCCCGCACCGACTTCGTTCTCCGCCCGAACCACGGCCCCGAGGGGACCGCGCTCAGCGAGGCCGGCTTCGCCCCGCCGGGGCCCGGGGAATATGTCGACCCGTCGGGTCCGGAGGTCCTTGCCGCCGAGCGGAGACGCGGTTCCGGCCCGGTGCGCACGCTTGGGTTCACCGCCGCCGAGTCCACGCTGGACCTGGGCGGGCGGACTGTCCGGAGCTGGGCCTACGACGAGACGCTGCCCGGTCCGGTCGTGCGCGTCACCGCCGGTGACGTCCTGAGCCTCACCCTCGCCAACCGTCTGCCGGTCTCCACCACGCTCCACTCGCACGGGGTGCGGCTGCGCTGCGACATGGACGGCGTCCCGGACGTGACGCAGAACGCCGTCCGCCCGGGGGCCGACTTCACCTACCGCTTCGCCGTCTCCCACCCGGGCACCTATCTCCTCCACTCCCATGTCGGACTCCAGCCCGACCGTGCGCTGTACGCCCCGCTCATCGTCGACGACCCCAAGGAACCCCTCGCCTACGACCACGAATGGGTCGTCGTCCTGGACGACTGGCTCGACGGCGTGGACGGCTCCACCCCGGAAGGCGTGCTCGACCAGCTCCAGCCCGGCACGGGCACCTCAACGGCGGCCGGAGGCATGGCCATGGGTCCCGGACGCGGCAGCCCGCCGGCCGGCCCCTCCCGAGTGCTGCGCGACTCCTACAGCCGCATGCTCGAGAGTGAGGGAGGCAGTGTGGCCTACCCGTACTACCTCGCCAACGGCCGCCTGCCGAGCAGTCCCCCGGTGTTCCGGTGCCGCCCGGGCGACCGCGTCCGGCTGCGCATCATCAACGCGGGGTCCGAGACCGCCTTCCGGGTGGCGCTGGGCGACCACACCATGACCGTCACGCATACCGACGGCTATCCCGTGGAGCACACGCAGACCGACGCCCTCCTCCTCGGCATGGCCGAGCGGTACGACGTCCTGGTCACCGCCAAGGACGGCGTCTTCCCCCTCGTCGCACTCGCCGAGGGGAAGGAGGGCCAGGCCCTCGCCGTGCTGCGCACCGACACGGGAAGTGCCGTTCCCCGGCGGGATGTCCGCCCGAACGAACTGGACGGGCGGGTCGTGCCCGCGCGTCGCCTCTCACCGGACGAGTCCGTGGCGCTGGACGACCGCGAACCCGACCGCGAGCTGCGCATCAGGCTCACCGGCAGCATGCGGAGGTTCGACTGGGGCTTCGACCACCAGCCCTACGACGTGCACAGGCGCCACCCGGTGCGCGCCGGTGAACGGGTACGGCTCACCCTCATCAACACGACCGCCATGTGGCACCCGCTCCATCTGCACGGCCACACCTTCGCGCTCACCGGCGTCGACGCCGTCGGCACGCGCAAGGACACCGCGCTGGTGCTTCCCCACCGCAAACTCGTCGTCGACTTCGACGCCGACAACCCGGGCCTGTGGATGCTCCACTGTCACAACCAGTACCACTCGGAGAGCGGCATGATGACGATCCTCGGCTACCTCAGATGACCTGACCCTGGTCCGCCACGAACGACGCCATCCAGGCGAGAGCCGCGTTCCGGTTGACGGCCGTCTCGTTGGCGGACCAGGGCTGGATGTCGTGGGTGTAGCAGAATTGACCGTGAAGCCGACCAATGGCCGGGCTGGCGACGGGAGTTGACCTCGCCGTATCCGGTGACGTACGAGAGGGTGAATCCCGGGTTCGACGACTTCCAGGGCCGGTTGAGTGGTTCACACGAAGTGAACCCGGGGTACGCGCGGGGGGTCAGCGCGCCAGCTCGTAGGCGTACTCCGCCGAGAAGCTCCCCGGCGTCCCGTTGCAGCCGTCCGACTCGCCCGGCAGCTTCACCCACAGATAGGCGTCGATCCTGGCCTGTCCGGTCTTCAGGGTCGGCGCCTGTCCGATCTTCCGGCCCCCCGGATCGCACCACTCGCCATCGGCCGGGGCGCCGTTGCCGTTCCGGCTGGTGTCGATGACGGCGCCGAGGCTCGGGGGGCCGCCGAGGGCGGACAGTACTCGTCGGGCGTACGCGATCTCCGCGCTCGTACGGTGGAAGTTGGAGACGTTGGTGAAGATGCCGTCGGATGAGGCGGGTGAGGCGGCGCCCGCCTGGTCGAGCAGCGAGGCCTGTTTGGCGGCGGGGTTCCAGTCGGAGTGGCCGGCGTCGTAGTAGACGCGGGCCTTGGGGTTCGCGCCCTTGAAGACACGGCCTGCGCGGGCCAAGGAGGCGAAGCGGTCGGCCTGTTGGCCCTCGGTGAGGCAGTCGGACTGGGCGATCGAGTCGGGCTCCAGGACGACGATGACCTCGCCGGAGCCGAGGCCCGCCGCGAAGTTGTCGATCCAGTCGTCGTACGCGGCGAGGTCGGGCGCCCCGC
Organism: Streptomyces sp. NPDC048415; assembly: GCF_040651675.1. Lineage (NCBI taxonomy): Bacteria > Bacillati > Actinomycetota > Actinomycetes > Kitasatosporales > Streptomycetaceae > Streptomyces > Streptomyces sp. NPDC048415. The sequence goes on from NZ_JBEZKJ010000067.1 coordinate 42,965, forward strand.
CCTCCGAGGCACCGCCGCAGTCGCGCTGCGGGATGGCGTACGGCACCACGACCGGGACCCGGCCCTGCGCGGCGGCGGCCGATGTCACCGCCCTGACGCGCGCCGTGATGGTCGCCCGCGTGAAGTCGGCGAACCAGACGGCGGCCGGGCGGTCCGCGATCCGGGACTCTATGACGTCACGCCGCACGTCGCCGGGGTGGGCCTCGACCCAGTCGAGGACCTGAGAGTCGGGGTGCCGGTAGAGCAGGGCGGAGGCGGCCACGGCCTGCGGCTTCTTCCTGCTCGCGGAAGGCTTCGGGCTCGGCTTCACAGACGCGGACTTCGACGGTGACGGCGGGGCCGAGGTGGGCGAAGGAGTCGGTACGGCGGGCAGCGGCCGGAGGCTGGTCGAGTGGGTGACCAGCGGTTTGGCGTCGTCCGAGGGGCGCCCGTCGTCGAGCGCGGACACCATCCCCGTCACGGTCCCGACCGCGACCACGACCGAGGCCGCCGCGACCATGGCACCGCGCCGGGCGGTCCGCCTGCGCTCGGCCCGGCGCGCGGCCAGCCGCTGGGCACGTAAGCCTGACACGTGCTGCTCCCCCCACTCCCGCCACGGACGCGTTACCCCGTTCTGGGGAAGCGCCCGGCCCGGCGGCACTCCCGCCAGCCTAGGACTGGGACGCTGCCCTCATGGCGCAGTTGGCACAGTTCACCACCCCCGTAGACGCGGTCGTCTCCCGTATGCGCACCCTGGACAGAACGCTGCCCGAGCGGGACGGACTCGCGGTCTTCAACCGCGTCTACCTCGCTGTCACCGAGGAAGTCGACCGACGCCTGGATGCCGGGACGTTCCCGGACCCCGAGGCCGCGATCACCCTGGACGTGCGGTTCGCGGAGCGCTATCTGACGGTGGCCGAGGAGGGGTGCCCGCCCGCCTGCTGGCGGCCGCTGCTGCAGTTCCGCCGGCATCCGGGGGTACGGCCGCTGCAGTTCGCGCTCGCGGGTATCAACGCGCACATCGGGCACGATCTGGCGCTCGCCGTCGTGGACACCTGTCGTACGCTCCGCTGCGAACCGGCGGACCTGGAGGATGAGTTCGACCGCGTGGGTGACCTCCTCGTCTCGATGGAGGAAGCCGTCCGCGAAGATCTGATGCCGGGCCCCGACCTGCTCCAGATCGCCGATCCGCTCACCCATCTGCTCGGCTCGTGGAGCCTGGAACGAGCGCGTGACGCGACGTGGTCGGCCGCGCGGGCCCTCTGGGCGCTGCGCGGACTCCCCGACCTGGCCGAGGAGTTCGCCGACCGCCTCGACGCCGCGGTGGGCTTCGCCGGCCGGATACTGCTCACGCCGCTTCCGGACTGATCCGGCCACACCACCGCGTACGGCTCGGAACACGACGTTCCACGCGATACGTTGCTGATCGATACGCCTGACGCAAAGGAGCACCATCATGGCCACTCGGCTCGGGCTCAGCCTTCCGCAGACGCACCAGTACGACATCGGACGCGATGTGCCGGAGGTGGCGCGCGCGGCCGAGGAGATCGGCTACGAGAGCTTGTGGGTGTTCGAACGCGTCCTGTTCCCGGAGCCCGCGACTCAGGGCTTGTACGGCATGCCGGGAGTGCCCTGGCCGTCGTCGTACCGCGGCCTCGCCGAACCACTGGTGACGCTGACGCTGGCCGTCCCGGCCACACGGCGGGCGCGGCTCGGCACGAGTGTCCTGGTCGCCCCGCTGCACGGCCCGTTCCAGCTGGCCAGGACCCTCGGCACGTTGGACGCGGCGAGCGGTGGCCGGGTCGTGGCGGGCCTCGGCACGGGCTGGTCGCTCGACGAGTACGCGGCCGCGGGGGTGGCTCCGTTCGAAGAGCGCGGCCAGGTGCTGGACGAGGTCCTCGACGTGTGCCGCGCGGTGTGGGGCCCCGACCCGGTGCACTACGAGGGCCGCCTGACCAAGATCGCTTCGGCCGTGGTCTCCCCCAAGCCCGCCCGGCCGATCCCGATCCTGCTGCCCGCCTTCACCAAGAAGTCGCTGTCCCGGCTCGTCGAGCGCGGCGACGGCTGGATGCCGGTGGCCATGGGGGCCGAGCAGCTCGCCACGCAGTGGGAGGGGGTGCGGAACTACGCGGCCGAGCGAGGGCGGACGGAGCCGATCGAGTCGGTGGCGCGGGTGAACGTCCAGTACACGGCGAAGGCGTACGACGGCTCGGACCGCGCCCCCTTCCAGGGCAACGTCGACCAGATCGTGACCGACCTCGCGGCCCACGCCGAGGTCGGCCTCGACGAGTTCTTCGTCGACTTCGGCGACACCCCACGGGACGCCCAGGAACTCAAGGACCTGGCCGCCGAGGTGTACATGGCGGCCAGGGCGGCCGGGATCTAGGGCCGTTACGGCGGATCATGCCGCAGACGCGGGGCCTGGCACGTCCTCCGCACGCTCGGCTTCGCTCGCGCGGGTACCCCACCGGCGTGGTAGTCGGTCGCCGACTCCCCCACGCTCGGCTTCGCTCGCGCGGGGGTACCTGACGAAGTACTGCTAGTGTCCTGCGCCAGAGATCCGTCGGCAGAGGCGGGCGAGGGAGTCGAGGATTTCTTCGGCTGTTTTGGTCCAGATGAACGGCTTGGGGTCTTCGTTCCAGTTCTTGACCCAGGTCCGGATGTCGGCTTCGAGGGCCTGGATGTTCTTGTGTG